>CAYJMK010000157.1:0-1506 GCA_964371425.1 uncultured Candidatus Saccharibacteria bacterium | reverse complement strand
AATTCAGTTTGTAGCTGCGACGCGCGAGCTCTTCAGCGGCGACACCAAATGTCAGAGCTTTCACATTCAATTCATCACGCACAATTTCAGCAAAAGCCTTAGACAAAGCCTCTCCTGTGATTTTTACTTCAGCAAGCGGCTGTCGCACCTTGATATCCGCAACATCACGAGCCGCATGCCCAAACGTCACAATCTCTCGTGTGCGCGTCATGGCTTCTTCCACATCTGCTGCACACAACGCATCGTTTAGCACAGGCCACGCATCCAAGTGAACCGAATCAAGTGCACCGCCACGCGTCAGCCCCTGGTACAACGTCTCCGCCATAAACGGCAGAACCGGCGCAATCAACTTTGAAAGCGTCATCAAAACGTCATACAACGTCTGCTCCGCTGCCTGCTTGTCCGCATCGTCTTGCGTCTTCCAAAAGCGCCGCCGCGAACGCCGCACGTACCAGTTCGACAACTCCTCAACAAACCCCTCAAGTTGGCGAACATATTTCTGGACATCGTACGATTCCAAATCTTCTGTTGCGCCAGCCACCAATCCCTGCAAGCGCGACAAAATCCATCGATCTAAAACATGCTTAGGCGCTACAACATCCGTAGCAGGCGTAAACGAATCAGCCGCTGCATACGTCAGGAAGAATCCGTACGTGTTCCAGAGTGTCAAAACAGTACGACGCATTAACTCAACCAATTCCCGCTCAGAAAACCGCAAGTCATCGCCCTTAATCACGGCCGAGCGCATCAAATACAAGCGCAACGCATCAGCGCCGTACTTAGAAACAAGTTCGTTTGGATCTGGGTAATTTTTCAACCGCTTCGACATCTTCCGACCATCCTCAGCCAACATAATCCCATGCACGATCACGTTCTTGAACGGTTCTTTGTCGAACAAAGCCGTCGCTAAGACCGTCATGGTGTAAAACCAACCACGCGTCTGACCCACGTATTCTGTAATGAAATCGCCAGGGAACGTGCGTGCAAACACATCTTTATTCTCAAACGGATAATGCTGCTGCGCGTAGGGCATCGAACCAGACTCGAACCAACAGTCCAACACTTCCGGAACACGCCGCATGGTGCAGCCAGAACAAGTACCTGTGACACATGGCACCACAATCGGATCGACGAATTGTTTGTGAATGTCGTCGAGCTTCGCGCCAGACGCTTCTTCCAATTCCGCCACAGATCCAAAGACCCGAATCGCTTCACACGAATCACACCGCCACACCGGAATCGGTGCTCCCCAATACCGATTGCGCGAAACTGCCCAATCTTTCGCACCAACCAACCAGTTCCCAAAAATCCCATCTTTCACGCGGTCCGGAACCCACCGAATGTCTTGGTTATGCGCGACCATTTTGTCCCGGATCTTTGTCACCGCGACAAACCACGTCGAAACCGAATTCTGAATCAACGGCGTGTCACAACGCCAACAGTGCGGATACGCATGGTCGTAGGTTGCGTGACGAACCACCATACCCTTTTCCTTCAAATCTTTAA
>CAYJMK010000156.1:0-1527 GCA_964371425.1 uncultured Candidatus Saccharibacteria bacterium | reverse complement strand
CTTTGGACACTTTCCGACTTCAAGGAAAGCGCGAGGGAATCTGAAGACACTCCGGAAACAGGTGGTGAAGCAACACGTCGTTCCACAGAAGACGCCACGGCAACTCCCGATGTGCTTGTCGTGCCTTCAGCGAAGACGAAGAAGTCTCAGCCAGCTGTTTTGGAGACCGTTGCTGAGGAAGATAAGAAAGAAGTCGTTGTTGTAGAAGCGGCGACGCCGGCCGAAAAGAAGGCTGACGCACAGGAGCTCGACAAGAAGCTGGACACGATCCTCGACAGCTCTCTTGACGAAGAAGTAAAATAGCGGCGGAGCATTCATTTCATACAACCGCTATGGACCTCAACAAAGTCATGCTGATTGGTCGCCTGACACGTGATCCTGAAACACGGACTACGCCAGAAGGCACAACCGTTACCTCGTTTTCGATTGCAACCGGTTTTACCTGGACCGACAAGTCTGGTGTGAAGCAAGAGCGAACGGAATTTCATAACATTGTCGCTTGGCGCAAGCTCGGCGAGATCTGTGCGCAGTACCTGACGAAAGGTAAGCAGCTCTATTTGGAAGGCCGTTTGCAGACACGGAGTTGGGAAGCACAGGATGGACAGAAGAAGTACCGAACCGAAGTTGTGGCTGACAACATGATCATGTTGGGCTCGCCGTCTGGTTCTGGAGCTGCTGCTTCTAAGGCGCCTGTTGCCGCTGCGGCTGCTGTATCCGACAAAAAAGCTGGTGCTGTTGGTGATGCGTCCTCGAAGGACGAGATCAGCATCGAAGATATTCCGTTTTAGATCGATCGTTACCTCCTATGCCCATTCGTAAACCTGTTCATCGTCGTCGTCCGCGCGTTCGTGGTTGTTTCGTTTGTCACGAAAAACTTGAGAACGTTGATTACAAAGATGTCAGTTTCCTCCGACAGTTCTTGTCGACGTACGGCAAGATCATGCAGAAGCGTCGTAGTCGTCTGTGTGCGAACCATCAGCGTAATGTGTCTATGGCGATTAAGCGTGCCCGTTTTCTCGCTTTGATCCCATACATTGTGCGCTAAGAAGAGGGAATGTCCCTCTTTTTCCGGAAAACCCTCTGCCTTCTCAGGAAGAGGGTTTTTTCGTATGATGGTATGTAAAATCGTTTTATTGGATCTCTCTCGTCTAGGTCTTTTCTGGCTCGAACTTCCAATCACTTCGCCAGAAAAGACCTAGACGAGAAAAATCTTCAATCTGTTTTTCTTACCTTTCTATGGCAAAGATCAGCCGTTCCATGTTCCGCATGTACGACCTCCGCGGCATTGCGGGCACGGATATTACCCCTGAAGTTGCAGAGTATATTGGTCGAGCGTGGGGGACATATCTCGTTCGGGCGGGGATTACGCAGGCCGTGTTAGGACAAGACAGCCGTGCATCTTCTCCGTCATACGCTGCGGGTGCTGCGAAAGGTCTCCAAGCAACTGGTGTCTCTGTGATCGACATTGGCATGGTTACGTCGCCGATGGAGTATTTCGCAGAGCATCATCTTGGCGTTGATGGTGGG
>CAYJMK010000155.1:0-1527 GCA_964371425.1 uncultured Candidatus Saccharibacteria bacterium | reverse complement strand
AAGAGTGGGACCTTCTTGATTGGGATCGAAGATGGACGGGTTGAAGAAGCGATTCAGCTCATTCACGAGGCGAGTCGTTCGCGCGTAGAGACGGTTTCTGCGCCGGTGTTGTCCTCTACAGATGTTTCAGAAGCGGTGGTAGCTTCTGATGCTGCGCGCGTGACAGCTGGTGGGGCGACGGTCTTCGTTTTACCCGTGGATCGCTTCGAAAAGGCTTAGTTCTGTAAACCAAAGAAGGATTTCCTCCTTCCGCGAACTGTCGCGGCTAAAGTGCGACAGTTCGCGGAAGGAGGAAATCCTTCTTTGGTTCGAGAACTATTTCACCTTAAACAGAACCGAATACGCTCAATTGCAGGCGTCCCGAGCATTCGATTCGCCGTCGTGATGAGTCTACGGGCTCGCATCTGGAGCTCCGATGCGAGAGGCGCGCCATCGACTTCTACAGTCAAGACACGGTATTTGAACGAAACAGGACGAACCGAACCCTTCGGAATGAAGGGGTGTCCAGCAAGAACAGCAAGAAACGCATCACACACACGAGCGGCCTGGAGCTGTGAAGATGTCACCCCCGCGCGGGAGAGCGAAGACGGAAGGAGGTCAGCAAGAGCAATAGGGCGGGGCATAGGCGTTTAGGATCACGCATGCGCGTGAACGGCGACCTCTGTTGCTTCTACGGACGCCTCCGTCACCACGCCACCACGCTGAATCTCGACAATCGCAGCGCCTTCCTGAGTTGCAGGGTGGATATGGGCTAAGTCTGTGGTTGTAATCAAGGTCTGTTGCTTACGAACGAGCTCAAGAAGGGCGTTCTGCCGGTCGGCATCGAGTTCCGAAAAGATATCATCCAGAAGCAAAATGGGTCGTTCGCCAAAAATCTCTTCCAGAATCGACAATTCCGCATCTTTCAAGGCTAGAATCGCACTCCGTTGCTCTCCGCGGGAGGCAAACGAAGCCAACGGGAGATCAGAAAGCAGAAACGTGATGTCGTCGCGGTGCGGACCTCGCAACGTACGTGCCGCACGAATGTCTGCAGAACGACCAGCCACGAGACGCTCGTCGAGTTTATCTTCCGGCAGAGAGGTAGACGCAGAAAGACGCAAAACAGATGGATGGCCCGCAATACGCCCATACGCATCCGACAGCCGATCGTTAAACCGAGACAGGAGCTCTTTCCGAGCAAGTAAAATCGTCCGTGCATGGAGGATAAACGGTGCATCCCACGCATCGAGCTGGTCTTCTCCGAGTCCCGTTTCACGGATCTGGCCCAATAAACGATTCCGCTGAGCCAAAATACGTCGCAATGCCACTAACGATGCGTAATATTCCGGTGAAGCCTGACACAGGAGTGCATCTAAGTACGAACGCCGGACACGAGGAGCATTCGTAATCAACGCGAGATCTTCCGGTGTGAACAAAACCGTAGGCAACGTTCCAAGCAGTTGTCGGACGGGGCGCCGTACACCGTCAATCAAAATGCGCTTACGTGCGAATCCCCCTTCGGGTGGAGCGAGCTCTTGAAAATAGGCA
>CAYJMK010000154.1:0-1575 GCA_964371425.1 uncultured Candidatus Saccharibacteria bacterium | reverse complement strand
CGGCGGGTTGGTAACGTCCTCACTAATGCCGAGCTTGGGAACTTGAAAAATTGTAGAGACCTCTGAAAAAGTTCGTATTCAGTTTCGCCTGTCTTGTCACAGACAGACGCAACTGTTCGCGCACTCTTTCAGCATCGCCTAGGCAATGCTCATGTGATAGTTCTCGTCTTGTTTCTGTTCCTTGTTCTCTGAAAAAGGCCTTTTAGGCCAACGAGAGAACGGAAAGCAACCGTTTCAGGTTGTAGGCGGCGCAGACGAGCGTGATGTGGAAGGTGTTCTTGCGAAGTCCGCGGAATCTGGATCCGTAGAAACACATGGTTCGTTTCATCCAGGCGAACGGATGTTCTCCACGGGATCTCACAGAAGATTTCTGGTTGTTATCTTTCCATTGCTTGGTTGAAAGCCGGTGCCCCCTACTTGCTCGATCGAGCACGCCCCAGAAGACGCCGCGAGCACGAAAGTCCCGTTTCTTCTTTTGATCGATGTATGCCTTGTCTGCGAAGACGGCTTTGGTCTCGTTCTTTACGAGATCGTCGAAAGCTTCGTTGTCTGGCGTCGTCGCTGAGGTGACAATGACATTCTCGATAAAATGGCCTTTGGTGTCTGAACCAACGTGAGCTTTGTATCCGTGGAAGGTTTTGCCGTTCTTCTTGGTAAATCCCGCATCCTTGTCTCTGGTGTTTGTGCCGTCGATTCCTTTGCGTCCTTTGGGTGCATTGACAATGGTGGCGTCAACAATGGTGCCATGGTTCACTCGAACCCCATGTTCATCAATCATCTCTTGGACAACCTCGAATAATTCGTTCTCCGCACGCAGCTCGACGAGCTTGCCGCGGAAGCGGCAGATGGTCGTTTCATCAGGGATGTCTATCCGATTGCGTACGCCGAGAAATCGTTGGAACGAAACACGGTCTAAGATTTGCTCTTCAAGCTCTGGGTCCGAGAGCCCGTACCACATCTGCAAAAACAAGGCTTTCACCAGAACATCGACGGGGAAACCGGGGCGACCCATGTGCCGATCATACAAAGCTCCATCCAGTTCATCACCGATTTCTTTCCACAAAACGATCTCCTCCATCTTTTGAAGGAAGGCCAAAGACTTACGTCCGCCTTTATCCTGAAGAACCCAATCGAAGAGAGAATCGGACGGTGAACTTTGCGAGATCATATATGTGGTAAACGAAGCTAATTACAGCAACATTTTACCACATATCCCTTCCCACAAACAGGTTAATTCAATGTGAGTTTTGCAGAGGTCTCAGGAATAAACGTTAGTTCGTTAGACGATTTATTTTTTCAAGCAGCACGATTTGCATACATCTGCTATACTGTGGACAAGGGACCTCTGCGAAAGTCGCTTTTGATGCCGGAAGGGATCCGGCTCGAGCGCCAGCCTTCGCCAAAGGCTTCGGCTGGTCCGCCAAAGCTTTCAGCGACGGCGGAAAAACATCTTCGAGAAACGAAGGCGTATCCGGAGGATACGTTGAGTTTCGAGAAGATGTTTGCCCGCCCGGCCGAGCCCCGCCAGAATGACTCTGTCGGGCTGGCCCGCCAGAATGACTCTGTCGGGCTGGC
>CAYJMK010000153.1:0-1593 GCA_964371425.1 uncultured Candidatus Saccharibacteria bacterium | reverse complement strand
CAATGGCAGTGTTGCTCCTTGCAAAAACACTTTTCCTGTCAGCCCAGAAGGTCCGTGGTCTCCGACAAGGAGTGTCGGATGATCAACACGAACATCGTTCTTTTCTCCCCATCCATACGTCATCACTCGCATCCCCGTTCTTGATGCAAGAGCGCGTGTGAGTCTACTGTCTCCCGCAAGGAAAACAGCACCATCTGTACGACCGGCGATCAGTTTCCCTTTCTCTTCTGCAATCGCTTGCGGCGACGGAAAAAAGGCCCCGTGCACAGGCACATCTGGAATCGGTGTGATCACGGCGATATCCGGTGTAGCGATTTCTAACAATTGATCCATATCTCCGGGCCGATCGACGCCGTATTCCAGCACAATCACGTCTGGCGCATCCTTCCATGATTCTTGGGCTATTCTTTTTGCTTCGGCTAATTCCTGCTGCCAGACGCGATACGATCCACTGCCACCCTTCAAACCAAGTATCGTTAAAGGAACACCAAATGCCGTGTTGTAATTTCCCGCGCTAGTCAAGACCTTTAGACTCCCCGTGAGTCCAGCCACAATCGCCTCTTTGGTGCTGGATTTTCCTACACTACCCGTGACCGCTACGATTTTTGGGCGTACCGAAGCAGACGCAAGCCGCTGCTGTGCATAGCCAGCCAGTTTGTGGCGAAGATGCTGCTTGAGCAGTGAACGGACGCCGGACACATCAGCACGTGAAAGAGAGGGTGACACGCGGATTAGGATACAGGTTCGGAGGGAGGAATGCGCAAGGTGCGGATGACTCCATCCATGATTTCTTTTGCAACAGGCGTCGCGGTCGATTCACTCCAGACATTTCCACCTGGGTTGTCCATTTTCACTAAGACGATGAATTGCGGATCTTCCAAGGGACCAAAACCCACGAAAGACACAATTTTTGCTCCGTCTTGATACCCAGGAATGCCATCACGACGCGGCACTTGGGCTGTCCCTGTTTTGCCTGCAATCCGATACCCCTCGATACGCGCAGGCTTTCCAAAACCGTTTTCGACGACACTGACCATCATGGCTGATAAGGTTTCTGCGACCTCTGGTTGAAGCACACGCCGCACTTCTTTTGGATTCGTCACGTCTTCTGAACCGTTCGGGTGTACGATTTTCCGAATGATATGCGGCTGCATGAGCACGCCTTTATTCGCAATCGCTGCTTCTGCCGTGATGAGCTGTAACGGAGATAATGCAAACGACTGTCCAAACGCGCGCGTGGCACGATCGATCTCTCGCCATTTATCAGCGGGTAACATCCTACCTGATGCTTCTGGAATATCGACGCCGGTTGGCTGCGTAATCCCGAAGTTCACAAAGTAATCGTACATTTTCTGTGCACCGAGTTTTTCTGAGATGAACACCATACCGGTGTTACTCGAATTCTCCAGCACGCGTGTCATGTTCTGGTCACCATTCGCTTTGTCGTTGTAATTCTGGATTGTGTATTTTCCTATCTTCACTTCGCCCGTGTCATAATGCACGGTTTCCGGCCGAACGAGTCCTTCATTCAGCGCTGCTGCCATGACAATGGGCTTGAAGACGGAACCCGGTTCATACACGCTGTTTACAGCT
>CAYJMK010000152.1:0-1595 GCA_964371425.1 uncultured Candidatus Saccharibacteria bacterium | reverse complement strand
CGTAAAGAATTCCCACAACGTGTTGCTGCGACACAGATTGCGAATGCACGTCATCAGGTTTTGCAAGGCGGAAACGTTCCAGCTGAGGTCCGTGCGTTAGCGAATGCGAACGCAAAAGATGAGCCTGCGAAACCACTGGAACCTGTCTGTGATGACTACGCCGTTAGGCGCGCTTACCAGGTCTTCCACGACCGCCTGTATGAGGCAGACTTGTACAAGATGTACGACGACGCTGGTGTGAAATTCTGGAAGGCCCAGTGTTCAGAAATCCCGGAAAAGGACCGACTCGACGTCAACGAAGCGTTTATCGGCATTGCGACCTCAGAGGAGCAGATTGATCTCTTCAAGAGTGAGTATGTCCAGACAGCTGGTGCGGATGCAGCAGCTGCAACGTGTGGCTACCAAGTCAACTTCTCCTTCTTCCAGGCCCTCAAGCGACCATCGGAAGAAAGCGCTAACACGTTCTTCTGTCAGAAACATGACAATCTCAAGGCCCCAACCGCCCGTAAAGCGTTGGTCCGCGAGCTTGCTCTGAGTGACGAACAGAAGAACCGCCTCTCAGCGATTGAAAAAGCGGATGCTGATGCCTTCCTTCCCGGCTGTACACAAGGTGAGTTCCAAGCAGCCAAGGAGGTCTACAACACCTGCTTCAATCGCCCAGCAGATATCGAGGGTGCCAAGTACTGGTGCCAGCAACCGAACCTTGCACCGTTCGATCTGAACGCTCGGTTCTGCGAAGCGGGAGAAGTTGGGTCGTAGTAGGTTTTCCTCTCCCCTCTTCTGTCTGAAGCCTCCGCCTTAGGGCGGAGGTTTTCGTTTGTCTAAAAAGGCTTTTTCTTGTTTAATAGCAACAACATCTTCATCTTCACGCACGAACCAACATCAAACAGCATCGTATGCCCGACACTCTTGGACCCTCCTCTCTCCCTCCCCTCTCCCCTCTGCGTCCCTCTGTTAAGGCTCCGAGCAGAACACGTTTAGCGGCAAGCATCGCCTTAGGCGCGGCCGTGCTTGGGATTGGGATTGCGGCGGCTGTTATTATTTTTCGATCTCCTGAACGTGTCAAGGTTCATGTTAATTTTAATGATGGTGGTGGAGGTATCGCTGTAAAAGACCGTCAACTTTCCCAGGGGCAGAATGCTCTTTCTCTTTCTACTGCAACCAATCCTGGTACAGAATCCTCAAAGTTTGTCACAAACCCCTACAGGGACTTTGAGATCCGCCAATTTGATGCGCTGCCCGTCACCATCTGTGATAAAGCTGTTGCTGATTTGATTGACTCAATACGCATCCGCGCCAACGCACTTGATGATGCACAACTCACCCTCCCCTTCCCTGCTGACGATGCTGGATTTGAGCGCACCGCGAGCATTGATGCGGGTGTGAACCGACGGCTGAGTGCCACTCTCTTAAAAAATGATAATTCCTTTGCGCGCGTTGCATTTGGACACCAGAGAGACGCTGTTGTTCAGCCCGGATTTGAGGTTGTAACGAACGTACGTCAAGAAGATGCTCTTCATTGGGAATCTAGTCGACCACAGGTTGCGATTGTGTATCCAAATGGTGTTGTTTTCCCTGTTTCTCCAGGAGAGACT
>CAYJMK010000151.1:0-1621 GCA_964371425.1 uncultured Candidatus Saccharibacteria bacterium | reverse complement strand
TTTCTTTCGACGCTCGCGAAGGCTTTGTCGCAATTCTTTTCTTGCGTGGCTTCAAAGCCTTCTGCAGAAGTCGGACAAACTTCTCGATTGCAAGCCGCTTGTTCTGCCACTGGCTGCGGGATTCCTGAGAAACGACTCGAAGAATCCCGTCTTCATAGATTTTTGATTGAAGATTGAGGAGGATGAGCTTGCGCTGTTCTTCGCTCAAACTCTGAGAATGAGCAACATCGAAGAGCAACTCCACTCGCGTTTCAAGCTTGTTGACATTCTGCCCGCCCGGCCCACCGCTGCGAGAGCTGCGAAATACAAGCTCGGAAACCGGGACTTTCAACCCCTTATTTATTATGAGAATCGACGATTCCAATTTGTCATTTGAGCTTTGACATTTGAACTTCTAATTACCACCTACCGTCTGCTTCGCGCCGTTTCTTCCTAGACAGCTATTAAACCACGCGATCATTCGCTTGCCGGCATCAGCAATGAACTTCGGCTCTTGCAGTCCGTGCGGCATACGGGGATATACGATCATCTCGACCGGCACAGCGCGACGTTTGAGAGCGACATACAACTCCTGTCCCTGTGAGAGCGGAACGCGTGCATCTTTTTCGCCATGTAGAATCTGCGTGGGTGTGTTGATGTTTTTCACATTGAACATCGCCGAGTGCTTCATATACGCCTCCATGCGATCCCAGAATTCTCCTCCAAAATAATCCGGCAAGAAACTGGGAATATCCGCAGTGCCGTTGAAGCTCATCAGATTCGTCACGCCCGCACCGACACTCGCCGCCTTGAAGCGGTCCGTTCGTGTGATGGCAAATGACGTCATGTATCCGCCGTAACTCCAGCCGCAAATCACCAGACTATCCGGATGCGCGACGCCCATTTCAATTACCTTGTCCACGCCGGCCATATCGTCGTCAAAATCGCCGTAGCCCCAGTCATTGTAGTTCGCAAAACGAAACTCCTTGCCATAACCACTGCTGCCGCGCGGGTTTGGCCGCAAGATCGCATATCCTTCTTGTGCAAAAGACTGCAACGGATAGGTCGCTCCGGCCGCGGTATAATTCTGCGTGAAAACTCCGGCTGGCCCTCCATGTATGTTCAGAATCAACGGACAACGCTTTCCTTTCTCGTAATTCACAGGATAGGTAAGCAATCCTTCTACTTCCATGCCATCCTTCGACTTCCAGGTAATGACTTCCGTTTTTCCCATCGGCAATTTGGGGAAGTCTTTATTCACGTCCGTAAGTTTTTGGGGTTCAACCTTTTTGGTGGAAGTCACATAAACATCTGGAGCTTGTTCGGGTGTCTGACGGATGAACGCCATAGTGCCACCATCACGACTAAAAGCCGCTCCACCAAAATTTCCGGCTTCAGTCGTTATGATGCGCGGCTTGCCGCCGTCTGTCGGAACGGCAAACACACGAACCGACGTGCGGTGTGTTTCACTTACAAAAATCTCCTTCCCGTTGGATGCCCAACCGACGAAAGAAGAATTTCTGTCCGGCGTTTCAGCTAGCTTCTTTGGGTCACCTCCACGCACAGACAAGAGATAAAGATCTCCAAACCCACCCCATCTGGGGTTGCCATGGTCGGAGGCGAAGGCAATCCACTGTCCATC
>CAYJMK010000150.1:0-1629 GCA_964371425.1 uncultured Candidatus Saccharibacteria bacterium | reverse complement strand
AAACATTCCGAAGGGCCGCACGAACCAAATCTTCCGTCGTCTTCACATCCGCAGCCGGCACGGCATGCACCGCGTGCTCTGCTTCGCGAAGCGAATATCCAAGCTGCATCAGCGCCGCTATCGCTTCGTCTGGTCGAACACCTGTGAAGCCAGCAGAAACAGGATGCTGGCCAGGACCTTCAACAAAGGCATCTATGTTACCCCGCAACTCGATCAATAACCGATCAGCCGTCTTCGCACCAATCCCCTGAGCCGACGTGAAATACGAACGCTGCTCGGCCAAAACCGCATGCGCGATTTCCGCAGGCGTACCCTGCGACAGAATCGCCAAAGCTCCCTTCGGTCCGATGCCAGACACTTTCAGTAAACGCAAAAAGAGTGCACGTTCTGTTGGTGTCGAGAAGCCGAACAACATCATCACGTCTTCACGCACGTGCAGATACGTATGGAGCGAAACATCCGATCCTTCAGCAGGAAGCGTTTCTAGAATGCGCGCAGGCACAAAAACTTCGTAGCCAACACCAGCCACATCCACCGTCACGGCGTCTTCGCCACGAACCAAAAGTGTTCCTCGCAAGCGGGTAATCATGTTCAAAAAGTATACCACCGGTTTCCCACAAAACGGCTATCTAGAGAGGTTTTCTTCGCTTGACAAGACAAACCCATAGCTTCTATTGTGAAAACACAACTGAATAACGCCCTATCAAGAGCGTGTCTAAGTGCGCACAGGCGCCGCGGGATCTGGCCCGCCAAAGGACGCCGACAACCTGCCGAAAGGTAAGGTGCCACCTCCAACCGCATCTGCGGGAAGATATCGCGCTACGCGCCACCCTTTCTCCAGTGCGAGAAGGGATTTTGTTTTTTAGAGGATAGCTGCTTGTGGATGACCCCTTCAGTGATTTCAGCTCCTGTGACCTCTTCCTGTTTTAGAGCGCAAGGAAGAGGTCGGAGAGGCTGAATCTGCACCTTAAAAAACCCACGTCATACGTGAAAGAGCAACAGGAGTGAGAAGGAAAGACCAGCGAATTGAGAAGTATGTTGGTACATCTCACTGTTTGCATGACGTCTCGCTACCCCTACGAGACACAAAGAGGAGATGCATATGATCGACACACGTGAAGGGTTCGCGTTGACCATCGGCGACCGAACCTATCTGGACGTGAAGTTGGTGGCGGCCGATGAGGTCGCCGGTAAGATGTGGGATCGACCGGATGGTTGGGACCTTCAGAGATCATGGGAAACTGCTCCTGTGATCGAAAAGAGCAAGGTGTGGTGCGTGCAACATGGTCGTGTTGCAAGACTGGCTGTCCGGGAACGACCGGGATGCCTACGACATGCCGTCTGCACCGCCTGTCATCTAGCTGTGGGCGTCACAAGGGATGCGCCACTCCGCCATCAGAACATGATCCTTCCGTAGCGCTATCTCACGCGCTGTACCCCCTCTGAAAAGACGGGGATTTTTTATGTGATGACAATAAGGTTGGCATCCTATGTACAACGCTCGTCCTCTCGAAGCTTCTCAACGAGAAGAAATGTTTTCTTGTCCGAACCATAAGGAAAGATAAGATGGCACGGTGACCCCTTCCTCTTTCCAGCTCACAACACAACTCACCCCCACCGGCGACCAGC
>CAYJMK010000149.1:0-1652 GCA_964371425.1 uncultured Candidatus Saccharibacteria bacterium | reverse complement strand
CCCCGACGCTCTTCCGATCTGAATATAACTAATGCAAATATATTGCAAGAATGAGTAAGAGTGGTCTGTCTCTTAGGCAGAACAAGAAGAGCCTCTCCTTTGGGAGGCGTCAGCAGCTTCCCAAAGGAGAGGCTCTTCTTGTTCTGCCTAAGATCGAGAACGAACTACACCGCGTGCTTCTCTGTGTAACGTTTCTTTGCTGCTACAATAAGCTGAATAGCCTGTTCCGCACTCCCCCACGCTCCAATCTTCACATGCGGATACTTCGTCTTCTCAAGGTGCTTAATTTCCTTAAAGAAGATGGTGAGCTCTTCACGTACGTGTGCAGGTAAATCCTCCATAGAACGAATCTCTTCCCAACGTGGGTCAACTTTACTCACAGGAACGGCGAAGATTTTCGGATCAACACCGTCCTGATCTTTCGTCTCGAGCATACCAATCACACGCACTCTCTGGACGCAACCAGGCAATGTTGGGTAGGTGACCAACACACAAATATCCGTCGCATCTCCATCTTCTGAACTTGTTTGCGGAATGAATCCATAATCAAACGGAAAAAACATCGAGTGGTGGATGGCGCGATCTAACGTAATATAACCACCCTCTTCATCGTATTCGTACTTATTCGAAGAGCCTTTCGGAATATCGATCACTGCGTGAAATTCTTCTGGTTTACCTTCTGGAGAGGTTGGGAGGTCGTGGTAGAGGTTCATAGCGAAAAATGAGCTTGTAACAGCGAAAATCATAAGTCGAGAGCAGCCGAATAGCAACCCAGCTCGATCAACTCTTCACCCTTGAAGCATTAGGGAAGGGTGGGTATCATCCTCCCGTCCTTGCCGACGTAGCTCAGAGGTAGAGCAGCGCACTCGTAACGCGCAGGCCATGGGTTCAATTCCCATCGTCGGCTCCAGATGCTATGAAAACACCACTTCTTAAAACCGAGTTGGACATCGTCCGCCTGATTGAATCCGATGCATGGATGATGGAGAAACTCCGTCATGTAGCGACTCTGCATTTGCCCGATTGGTGGATTGGAGCAGGATTCGTGCGAAGCAAAGTCTGGGATACTCTCCACTACTTTACAGAGCGCACTCCTCTCACTGATGTCGATGTGATTTATTTTGATCCTTCTGACATTCACGAACAGACAGAAAAAGAGATCTATGCAAAACTGCTAGCATTAGACTGCTCTGTGAAATGGTCCACTAAAAACCAAGCCCGGATGCATCTCAAGAAAGGTGAGGAGCCCTACACATCTTCTACGGATGCACTCTCACAATGGACCGAAACACCAACCTGTATTGGTGCTTCACTCGACACAGAAGGACAGGTCCATCTAACTATTCCACATGGCGTAGAAGATCTTCTCAGCTGCATCGTCCGACCGACACCTTACGTTCTTGCCAAACCAGAGATCTATCGAGAACGAATGAGAACAAAAAACTGGCCAGCTCGCTGGCCACAGGTACGTATCATTTGGCCGGAAGAAAAATCATGACGAAGCAGAAAGTTGCAGCTGCGAAAACGATGACACAGAAACACCAGATGCAAACACTCCTGCGCTGGTATAAAAAACATGGCCGCGATCTCCCCTGGCGGAAAACAAAAAATCCGTATCGCATTCTGGTCAGTGAAATGATGCTCCAGCAAAC
>CAYJMK010000148.1:0-1664 GCA_964371425.1 uncultured Candidatus Saccharibacteria bacterium | reverse complement strand
ATACGATTTCAGCTCGCGGTATCCGCCGTGCGGCGGGATCAAACCGGGGCTTGGCATGTCTCTTTTTTCCGGCATTTCGACACGTCCTTCTTCAATTTACTATTCGTCCTATTTGTCCTATTGGTCCTATTCCCCCGGCGCAATCTCAGGCCCGTGCTTGATCGTGTAGCCGAGGCTCTCCAGCCACACGAGCGCGGCATCTTCGACGACAGACTCTGCAAACTGCAATGCGGTTAGCCCCCTACTCTTGCTCAAGTCCCTTGACGATTGGTGCGAAAACCTTGTGGAAGATCTCTAGTTTTTCCCTTAACCAGTCATGCTGTTGAGGCCAGAGCTTTGGGTCGAGAAAGTTGGCATTCGTGCGTGTGTAGATGCGACACATATTCTTCCCCTCAGGGTTGTGCCACGTGAGCGGAGCCCCAATAGCGCGCTCGATTTCGACCCGTTTTTGTTCTAGGGTCATGAAGTTTTGCTTTGCATTCTTGCTGCTCAGCACCAGTTCAACCCGGATTTCGGGGTTGTTAGTGTTAGTCTCCGAGTTCCACATCGAAGCAATCGAGGAGAGATGAAAACCGCTCCTGCCAATAGAATGGTTCATCCAGTGCTGTGGGTACGGCTTCTGGCAACGGATGCTGCTCTTCTCTTCCATGTAGTCACGAAACGCCGTCCAAAACTGAAGCTGGATCCGTTTGTGTTCGGTGATTTCGCCCTCGGCAGCCCGCTGCACAGAGCGTGTCCAGTCGTTTGGTTTGCTCACGATGTTAAACTTTGGCGCCACAGGTGAATCGCCGATCCGCCAAAGCTCTACTTCCAATCCAAAGAAGTTGATTTTCTCGTCCGTTCGCTCGTTCAGCCAGTCCAGTGTGGCACGGTGTTCCTCTGAAAACCGCTCCGCTATCCAAACAATGGTAACAGCTTCTAAGCCAGCGGCGTAGGTGAGCAGTTGACCTAGATGAGAATGGTCGGTTCGTTCTAGTTGGTTCTCGATCAGCACCCAGCTGTCGTTGGCCGTATCTTTGCAGAGGATGTCTGCACGAAATGGTCCGACTTCCTTCTCCTGAGCCTCGCATTCAAGCTCGATGCCTATTGTTTCACCAAGCAGCTTTAGGTTTTCGGGTTGAGCGAGCCAGGGCGTAAATCCCGCGGATTCACTAGACCAGATCTCGCGTAGATCAACCTTCTGTAGCCGGCCTAGATTTTTTGTATTCACAAAACACTCCAAATCAGACCCGGCCCAATCTCAGGGCCGTGCTTAATGGTGTAGCCGAGTTGCAGCGAGATGACGCTGGATTTCTCAACGGTGGATTCTATGAATTTGGGTGTGATCATCCCTTCGCAAACGCCTCGAAGCCTGCATCGCTCAGATGATGGCCTTGCTCGCAGGGAAAAAACCTGACAGCATTGGCAAAAACTGCCCCCTCAAGGTCTCCTTCAGCTTTCGTGCAGCAGTAGACTTCACGGTAGGGTTTCTGCCTTCTCGTGTTCACAAGACGGAGCGCTGTTCGAAAGTGATGGTCTGTGCCGGGAAAAGAATAGCCGATGATGAAGACCCTCTCCGCTTCAACTAAAACGTCCCCCATGGTTTTCCAGATCTTGTCGAAAAGCGCGGTCGTGACGTCAGCCTGGGTTTCTTGCACATTCAGACTTTGTTTTAGTTGCGTTGG
>CAYJMK010000147.1:0-1676 GCA_964371425.1 uncultured Candidatus Saccharibacteria bacterium | reverse complement strand
CACTATCGAATTGCGTCAACGTCAACTCCGCTGCGAGGAGCTGTTTCCGGACGTGCTTTCGAGACGCATGCGGAACAATCGCGACAATTAGTTTCATGGCTTTACGGTAAAGGAAACTTCTTCCGCCGTCGACACAGCACCGTTTACATCTGTGACAGTCGCTCGTGCCGTATAGGTTCCTGGATCCAATGCCGGGACATCGCGTGTATAGGACGTGACACCGACGGAAGCAGTGATTGTTTTTGAAAAGATGGTTCCTCCTGCAGCATCGACCACTTTCAGTCCAATCGTTTTTGCGCCTACTTCACCAGATAAGACCACTTCGAACGGGATAGGGAAACTGCTTTCTTTGAATTTGGTCCCATCTGCGATCGAAACAATCGATATCGACATCGGCGTCAGAATGCGGAGATTGACCGAGACACTGGCCTCTCCAACGTTATCAATCATATCCGTTGCCCGTATCAAGAGCGTATGGAAACCACTTTTTACGCCTGGCAGTGTAACGCGCATGAGTGCGGGAAGTTTGGTGCCACTCGCGAACGGAATCCCGTCAATAAAGACATCAACTTTTTTGAGGCCATGCTCTGCAGATCCGGAGAGAGACAAATCAAGAGCCGTTCCAGAAATCTTCTCATTCTGTTTTGGAGATAACACTGTTACATGCGGCGCGTCGACCTCATCATGCGTATCATCAAACTCTGGTGGTGGAGCCTCTAAAGCGAACGGTTTCTGTTCTGCCCATTGCTTGACTGCATTCTCCCACCGCCCGAACTGCGGGTCTGCACCCGGATTCGAGGGGAAGGGTCCACGTGGGTTGTCTTTATCGACGTAATAAAGGATCGAATGGAGCTTACGGAATTTCTTCACTTCTATCTGAGACGCAGGACAGCGATCTGTGGCGCGTTTCAGAGAAGGTTTGCACAGACGCACTTCTTCCTCTTCTGCCATTTGGCCGTCGAGAATCGGCTTTCCTGTTCGTTCTGGTGCGGGACGCGTGAAGCTTTCGGCGGGCACATTTGCAAGGGCTTCTTTCATGAATGCCTGCCAGATCGGCGCCGCAACTTTTGAACCATCGGCACCGCGAGACATCTCGGCATTATCGTTGTTTCCTACCCAGACACCGGCCGCCAAACTTGGCATATAGCCAATCGTCCACGCGTCGCGGAAATCGTTTGTGGTTCCTGATTTCGCAGCTGAGGGACGCCCTGGGATGGTGAGATAAGAGCGACTGCCGAATGTCGGAGCACGCGCACCATCGTCAGAGAGAACACCGTTCATGAGACGTGCTGTTTGCTCTTCTAAAACGCGTTGCCCTTGTCGATTTCGGTTATCGAGCAGGATTTTCCCCGAAGGATCTTCAACGGTGAGAATCGTCACATAGGGCTGACGCATGCCTTCGTTTGCGAAGACACCGTACACAGACACCATGTCGACGAGTTTCACTTCTCCACCACCAAGCACAAGAGCAAGTCCGTACCGTGCTGGATCCTGTAGGGTTGTAATGCCCATTTCATGAGCAAAGGTGATTGCTCGGTCTACACCGACGAGATACAGCGCTTCAACAGCTGGAACATTGAGAGAACGAGCAAGCGCATTCCCCATCGGTTGAGGGCCGTTTTGGTTTAAGCTGTAGTTGCGTGGACGGTATCCGCCGCCAAAAACGATTTCAACCG
>CAYJMK010000146.1:0-1691 GCA_964371425.1 uncultured Candidatus Saccharibacteria bacterium | reverse complement strand
CAGAGTGTCGGCTGACGCACGGTGGCTGTCAAACAGGCGTAATGCCGTTGCGCAACGCCCGGCGCTGGCCGACGCTCCCCTCATGGTCGAGCATTTCTACGCGCTCATCCCCTTCTGCCCAAAGGTCTGCCCGTATTGCAGCTTCTACAAGGAAGCCAGCGACCGCAATCGCACACGCGCCTTCCTCGATGCCATGCTCGCCATCGCCTATCTCGCAATCGGATTGATCGGAATCATTGCCGGAGCATCAGCAGATACGTCCTCAAAATCTTACCTAAAAACGTTCGGGGTTGTTTTTGGGATCGCGACTGTTTGGGGATTGTTTACGTCAAACTTATTGTTTGGGCTCCTACAAGTGAACGGTTCAAACACTCTCTTGCACTTGGTTGTCGCTCTCATTTTCCTTTACTCCGGATATTCCTCTCCGTCGTCCCCCGCACGACCTAAAAATTAGTGGGGGCAAAACACGCTATAACCTCCGACCCGCTTCGGCGGGTTTTGTGTTTCAACCCGCCGATAGAGTATACTAACTTAGAACAATCATGCTCCTATGAATCTCCTTTACCAGGATTACGCTTGTCGTTCGCGCCAAGAAACTCTCCGCAGGCTTGAGTCAGACGTGCGCGGACTAACCAGCCAAGAAGCCGAAACTCGCCTTGCAACTCACGGCCTCAACTCACTACCTCACGCGGGGCAACACTGGGTTTCCATCCTTGCCCGGCAGTTCAAATCAAGCTTTATCTACTTGCTCATTGCTGCGGTGCTGATCTCCTGCTCGTTGGGTCAATTCACAGACGCGACAATCATCATTCTCTTTATCGTCATCAACTCTGCTTTAGGTTTTTGGCAAGAATTCAAATCCGAAAAAACCCTTGCGTTTCTGGAACACCTCTGGAAAGAAGAGGCAGCGGTAATACGGGACGGCGAACCAACACAAGTTCCCGCCGATTCGGTCGTCGTGGGCGATGTGGTTGTGCTCAAGGCCGGCTCATTCATTCCAGCTGACGTGCGGGTCGTGGAAGTGTCGGACCTCACTATCAACGAATCAGCCTTGACCGGCGAATCAGTGGATGAACCAAAACACACACGCCCACTTACAACAATTCCGTCCAATTACCACGAAGCCGCCAACGTGTGTTTTTCCGGAACCACAGTGGCGACGGGAACCGGACTCGGGGTTGTGTTCGCAACTGGTGCGCAGTCAGTCTTGGGAACGCTTCAAAAACTCGTTTCTGAAACCCGACGCTCGAGCGCGTTTGAAGAAGGTATCGGGAGTTTGAGCCGTTTTGTGCTGCGCATGGTCTTGCTCACGCTTGCGGTGGTGTTTGTGCTCAACCTGCTGCTCAAGGGAGTGTCGGAGATGAATGAGTTGTTGCTGTTTTCCATCGCGCTTGCGGTCTCGGTCATCCCCGAAGCGCTCCCCCTTGTCACCACAGTGTCGCTTTCATCTGGCGCTCTGAAGCTTGCCCGCCAGCACGTGGTCGTGCGCAGACTTTCGGCAATTGAAGACCTGGGAAGCATTACGGTCTTATGTACGGATAAAACCGGAACCATCACTCAAAACCTTCTCACGGTAAAATCCCTCCACGGAGCAAACCACCACGGACTTCTCGAATGCGCGCTTGCCGCTTCGAGCTACCGGGGCGACCGTTCAAATGAAAATCCGGATAGCTTCGACCTCGCTCTTTGGA
>CAYJMK010000145.1:0-1712 GCA_964371425.1 uncultured Candidatus Saccharibacteria bacterium | reverse complement strand
CGACCGAAAAATTCATTCGCGGAAGTCTTAGTCGAAAAAGCAAGAGAAGAGGAAGAAATCCCCCTTTTCTGGTCATGGCAGAGTTTTAGGTCAATGCCCAGAAAAGGGGGATTTCTTCCTCTTCTCTTGCTTTTGTGTCGACATTGTATTGGCTGATGCCGAAATCTAAAATCGTCTGAAGGTTCGTCTCCGCTTCTGTTTCGCGCTACACTCAAAAAAGATCACAATCAAAAAACGAACTCCTATGGCGATGACGCCGCGTGTCCGTGAAATTCTTTCGTGGTATTCCTCCGACAACCCGGGAACAAAAGCCAACTTGGCGCGTGTTTTGAATCAGGGAAAACTGGCTGGAACTGGTCGTCTTTTGATGTTGCCGGTGGATCAGGGTTGGGAACATGGTCCCGTGCGGAGTTTTCTCCCGAATCCTCCTTCGCACGATCCGGTGTATCATGCGAAATTCGCTCTTGAGGCGGGGATGAGTGCGTATGTGGCGCCGCTTGGGTTTTTGGAAGCGGTGGCAAACGAATATGCTGGTCAGATTCCGCTGATTTTGAAACTTTCGAACAGTGATTCGTTGCGCGAAACAGAAGATCCACAGCAATCGGTGACGGCATCTGTGGAAGATGCGCTTCGTTTGGGCTGTGCGGGCATTGGCTACACTATCTACCCTGGTTCGTCTGCGAGTCCGTTTATGTATGAATCGTTACGTGATCTGATTGCGGAAGCAAAGCGCGCGGGCCTCTTCGCGATGGTTTGGTCCTATCCGCGTGGCGGCTCTTTAAGCGCGGAAGGGGAAACGGCGATCGATGTGATCTCCTACGCAGCACATATTGCCTGCCAGCTTGGGGCACATATCGTGAAAGTGAAATTGCCGACGTCGCATATTGAAATTCCAGAAGCAGAGGATGTGATTGAACGGGAAGCCTTGCCGATTGCTACTGTAGAAGAGCGTGTTCGGTATGTGGTTCAGGCGTGTTTTGCTGGAAAACGGATCGTGGTCTTTTCTGGAGGCGAAGAAAAAGAAGACGATGAACTGCTTGAGGAAGTTCGTGAAATTCGTGATGGAGGCGGGAACGGTTCGATTATGGGGCGCAACTGTTTCAAACGGGAACGGGAAGACGCTATGCGCCTTGTAGAGGATGTCCTTGAAGTTTACGGAGAATAAGATCGTAGTTATGCACATATCCTTTAAGTATTCCTACTTAGAATAGCGTATTCTTAGTACCGATGACCTTATTTATTCGCTTTATTGAGCCGTTTCGTATGAAACAAACCTTCCGTTCCCTTTTCACAAAACCGGTTGTTCCGGTTGTCGCAGCTACGTTGCTCCTTGCTGGGAATGCGTATGCGTTCTCGGAATACACAGATATTGCTGCCAAACTTGGTGGAGTTGCCGGTGACATGTTCGACTTGAATGGTCAGATGCGTGTGAACTCTCTCACCGTGGGAGACCAAGGATCTGGTGGCGTGACGTTCTTCAATGGAACGATCGTGAATAGTACGACGGACTCCGGCGGCAATGGCAATCCTGTTGCCTTTGGTGACGATGTTCGTCTTGATGGCAATCTTTACAACGGTGTTGATGGGATTCCACTGAAAATCACAGATGATGTCCGCATCACCGGTGATGTTGAACTCAATGGTGACTTAGCTGCGGACAATATCTACACGAAGACGGAAGTCGATGCCTCCTTGGCTGACAAAGCTGATTC
>CAYJMK010000144.1:0-1733 GCA_964371425.1 uncultured Candidatus Saccharibacteria bacterium | reverse complement strand
ACAAAATTAAACGATTTCTTATTGGACTTCTGCAAGAGCAACGAAGCAAACCCAATCACAGCCCACGCAGACCATGTGAACAGCAAAATGTCCGTGTTGCCAATCACGGCATCAGTCAACGCAACACATGCCAGCGCAACCACCGCTCCCCACGGTCCGCCCAACAAGGCACCAGCCAAAACAGAAGCGGCCATGACCGTTTCAATGTTCGGAGCATCCAACAGAAGCAAGCGACCACCCGCACCGAACAGCACAAGAAGCGCAACAATCAACAGTCGAGTACGAAACGCATTCATGACAGTCAGATAAGAAAATCAGTGGGTACCAAGGGTAGAGACGACCGCTTCCGGAACGGCATGTGGCGACGGTTCGTCGTGACGAGAAGGAATCAGAACAAACGAAACAATCGTAACCGGCAACTCCGGATGTTTAACCACATCTAGCTCACGCTCTTGAAGCATGGCCTGAAGCTCGGCCAGCGTGGCAAAACCCGAGGCTTGGGCATCTTCCTGTGAAAGAGCTCCGCCGGCAAGAACAACCTGCCGCTTCACCAACGCTTGAATGCGCTGCACAGGACGCTTCTTTTCGTCCAAAACTTCCAACGGGTAGTCAAATGGAAACGTCCGATATCCCGCTTTCACAATCGCTCCCGAACCCCGCTTCAGTACCTCAGCTAAGCCAAACGGGATTTTGATTGCCCAGTTCTGTTCGAGTACTTGACCCATACTAAGCGGTAACAATCGTCGACTCAGAAACTACCTCTGCTGGTGATGCTCCGCGCAAAACATGGTCCTTGATCGCCCGGTCCTGCAACTGCCCGAATCGTTCTTGCATAGCGACATCCAGATCAACACCTGTTCGACCCGCAATCAACGCAACGTTGTACAAGACATCCGCTAATTCTTTCGCAAACTCGCGCTCAATCTCTTTTGGATCTACACCGTCTGTCTTGCGGTACTTAGGCGAATACATCTGAGACATCAACAAGTATTGCTCCGTCATCTCGCCCACTTCTTCCATGAACTTCAAGACGACGTGTTCTTCCTTCACCGGACGCGCACCATTCCAGAAGAAGTGCAGCGCTGTCACCTTCTCCTGGAGTTCTGTAATCGTCATACGTGTCGCAGCAGAAAAGAAGAGAGAACGAATCTATCCGCACTTAGAGTAGCCACAAGAGTGGCACATCATACAACCTTCTTCGAAGGCCATGAGTCCCCCACAATCCAGACATTCCGGCGCCATACCCGTGTCTGCCACAGACGTCGAAGCGGAGCCCATCATAAACGCTGGCTTTGCAGGTTTGGATTCCGAAGCAGAAGGAGTCGCAGAGGCCGAAGCAGCTTGTCCCATGGGCAAGACAGGGATCCGTTCCATAACGATTTCAGACGGTGCCGCTGAAGTCTGTTGTTCGAGCGCTTCCCCTGGCTCACGCAAGGCCGAAGACGAAATAGGGGAAGCTTCAGAAGAGGAAGGAGCCGCCATTTCTGCCGCAACCTGAGCAGGAGCCACAGAAACAGCCGCAGGAACGTCGAGTGGAAGAGCCTGCTGATTCTTGGTTATGTGCTCTTCAAGGATCTTGGCGATCGCATCCGGAATTGACAGAATCATCCCCTTCGATGTCCAGCCCGGCATCGGTCCACGCACACCTTTCAATTGGGAAATAATCTGCGTGACGGGAATGCCAGAACGCAGCGCAAGCGAAGCCAGACGGCAGATCGCTTCCGATTTTGCAG
>CAYJMK010000143.1:0-1761 GCA_964371425.1 uncultured Candidatus Saccharibacteria bacterium | reverse complement strand
GCGTGGGAAAACTTGCCGGCGAGCTGTTAAGCAGCGGCATGGCCAAGAACAGCCAGGATGCCATGCGCCAAGCTGAGGATATGCTTCTCAAAAAACAAGAAACCCACCTGAGCAGCCCTTTTATGACAATGCCAACAGCAACGATTTCTGAACAGCCAAAAAAGAAAGAAGAAGACTATGATTATGATGTTATTGTGCGCAAATTTACGCTGATGGTTGAACAGCAGAAAAAAGAAATGGAAACGCTCAAGGGGGTAGTTTCACAACTGCAAAAAGAAGTTCAGGACGTGCGTCATTCCGCTGCCCGAACTGCGGCGCCTGCATCGGTGCAACTTGAACCGTACAGCCCACCCATGCCAATAGCTGATAGTGGATACATACCGCCCCCTCCACCCACCGGTTTTGGCGACGGCATTGCCGTCAGCCGATCGGTTCCCTCCAAGGTGTGAGAGAGTGGCTTTTCGATAAACAGATGACATCCCCGTTCGGCCGCACGCAGTGCCGTTTCAACATGCAAGCTGCTCGGATTCGTCACGAAGACAACTTCTGGCTTTTGATCCAATGCCTCCTCCCATTGCCGATAAGAGGTAATCTCGTACTTCTGTTCTAGGTCGACCCCTTCTTCAACCTTGAGGGCGTCCGTGAGAGTCTGTTTCAACCCCCGAACGCGGTAAGCGAGGATTTCGATCTTATCGCCAAAAAGTTCGCGCAGGTTTCTTACATGTCTCTGGCCAATACCTCCCAACCCCACCATCAAGATTTTCATTCTCATGATCATGGAGAATGTTTCCTCACATGGGAACCGATCAAGGGGCGGAAGAGACGTTTGGCACCCCCGACACTCCATCGCGCTAACGACGGGCCTACGATCCTGTCCATTCCTTGGCGGAGCCTGCTCTTCAAGGTGACACCCCAGAAATACTTCAGACGGTATCCTTGCCAAACGCGACGTAACGTGTGGGCCTCCGGCCGACGACGAGGCGGTGGACATTTCAGAAGAAGTGATTCTTTTTGACTGCGCTTGAAAAGCGTTCGAAGGTTTCTTTTGGAATCGTCAACCGCAACCGGCTTAAATCCCATTTGTGCTAAAAAAAGAAGCAGTGTCTCTTTTGAAAAAAGTCTGAGATGTTGGGCTCCTAAAAATTCTCTGAGGTGATGACGGGGTTTCCACACATTGGGAACTTCCAGATAGAGAAGCCCTTCTTGTTTCAGCAGTGAATCGACGCGTGACAAAAATTCCCGCGGGTTCGCAATATGTTCTAAGACGCGAAGCGCTGCAACAAGATCAAAGGAGTGTTCGGTAAGAGTGATTTCTTCAAAAAGTCCCTCCCGAATATCTAAGCCATACCGCATCCGCCCGAACTGACCGAAGCTCGAAGGCTCGATGCCACAGGGTTGCCATCCGCGCTTTTGGAACATTCGCAAGAAACTCCCCTCTGAACAACCGATATCTAATACGGAACCCCTCTCTGCAAGATAGGGATGTACCCACTCAAAGTCTTCCTCTGCCTGACGTTCTTTCCACCATAAATGTTCCTCTTTTGGCACGTCGCTCTGCCGGAGAGACGCATAGAGCCGCTTCAACTCCGATTCTTCCAACTGTGGCTGTGAATAAATGAGACCGCACTCACGGCACAGGACCTTTGAAACCGGCGTCGTCTGAAGACCTAAACGGCGGAGGTACGGATCTCCCCGGAGGGTGTATACGGTTTCATACTCTTTACTTTGACAAACCAAGCATGAATGTTTCTTCATGTCACG
>CAYJMK010000142.1:0-1774 GCA_964371425.1 uncultured Candidatus Saccharibacteria bacterium | reverse complement strand
GATGGAAGATTGGGCGCAGGACCAGATCTCCTTTCAGATTCTTGAACGCTGCTTCTATTTCCGTCCACTATATATAGCCCCCACAATTTTGCCGGATCTGTTTGCGTAAGATTCGATCGCAAAAGATATCGTCCCTCTCGCCTGCGCACTATCCGTAGCTTCTTCTTGTTCAACCCAAAGGAGAAACTTATGCGCTCTTTGCACGCGTCTTTTGTCGAAGGTTCCGGCAATTCCATCCGTATCAGCCCCCACACACGTCCTGCGTCTTTCTTGGCTGCGCCCAACTTTAACAACAAAGTTTTGTAGACCGGTCTTTGCCTCTGCAACTGCTTCAACCGCTTCCATAACTTCTCCAGCTTGCGCCGCCGCATTGCGCGCTCCTTGTTCACGCGGTCGTGGCTCTGTATCCACACGTACAACTCTTTGTCTTGCGGCAATAACTTGACCTGCACGCTTGGCCGCGCTTCCACCCACGGACATTTCAGCAACGCCTGCTCCAGCTTGCTCAACCGACCCTTGGGTGTGCCCACAAGATACGACACCCCGTCCTGGCGCATCTTCGCCAGATGTTCTTCGGTCGGGATGCCACGATCCATAATCCATATTCTCCGGGCCTTCCCATAGAGTCTGTGTATCTTCTCCAGAAAATGTTCCAGCGTGCTGCTGTCCTTGGTGTTGCCGGGTAACACCTCGTAGGTCAACGGGAAACCCTTCGGCGTCACGATCAATGCGATGACCACTTGAACACAGTCCGGCCGGTGATCCCGGCTGTGGCCATAGCGTCGCTTGTCATCCTGGCCAAACGGTGGATTGCTTTCAAAATAGGTGCTGGTCAGATCGTAGAGCAGCACGTCGTAAGTCGCCCCGAACAAATCGCGCCACCGATCTACCAGAAAACCGAACAGTGTGTCTTTGTGTTGGACCAACTTGTCCAAACATCGGTATAGCGTGTCCTTTGCCGCAACACCAAAGTCTTCACCCAGCAGATCTCCCATCGCACTGTTCTCATACCATTGCCGGTGACATCGCCACTCACTGCCAGGATCGATGAGTCGGTAGGCCACAAGCACCATCAACACGTGATACCATGATGTCCCTTCACGGCTATTGCCCAGTCGTTCTTGCCAAAATTCATCCAGCTTCATTTCCTCCCACACTTTGCAAAATGCCCAGCATGCTCCCCACTGGCGTGGATGACGCAATACAAACTCGCTTAGACGAACGCCCACACCGTATTCTGAAGCATGCTCCGGCACGGGTTGATCCGCAGGGAACAACGCCAACCGTGTTTGCTGTTGTGTATCTGCATCAAATACTTTGATGCAACGCAACCACGATTCTTTTTGACTGTCATTGATCTCTCCCAGATACAGTACGTGCCGGTCTACCGTGCGATTGTCAGTCAGGCGGCGTTTCTCAACAATGCTCCAGTAGCGGTGATCTTTTCCGTCTTTGAATCTGCGATGGCATTTCAGATACATGATGGCGACAAAATTACCGCAACACCCATCACCCCTGGGAAGGGGGTAGGTCTGTACCACACGCCGTTTTGAATATCAGGGCCTTGCCCTACAGGAACTTGGAGAAATTAGAGAGGCGAAAATTGACCATTTAATGGGTGAGTAGCGAAAGATAGGCTAGGTACCTTGTCCTTTGCTCTACCAACTTTCGTCAGCAGCGCGATCAAATATTCCGGCGACATCACCTTCGTCTGAAGGCCTTCATACTCGACCGCTCGAGCATTTCTCACGGCATCCTCCGACAATCCTACGGT
>CAYJMK010000141.1:0-1790 GCA_964371425.1 uncultured Candidatus Saccharibacteria bacterium | reverse complement strand
GTCGTCCAGCAGCCCGGGATGTCGCGGCCTGGTCTCGTCCAGCATGTGGAAGACAAATTGGTTAGTGGTCCGTAAGTACTCGGATCCTTGGTCCGATAGCCATGTTCCTTTCACTTGTACTTTCTTTGATGTTGATTTGGCATGTTCGAAGTCACTGTATTCGACATTACTCTGCAGAAATGAGTATGCGCCAAAGATGATAAAGACGACGATAACAGCCGAACCAATGATGACTTTGAGCTTCATCGCAGCCTCCTTACTTCCTGGTTGTTTCTTGGAGTTTCTTTACCCGACGATCAAGTCCAAATAGATAATAAAGGAATCCGAACCAAATAACAAGAACTATTATCAATACAACATAGAGAGCATTTTGAGCAAGGAATTCGTACAAGGTTAACCTCTCGTTAATGGAATGGAATTGAGTCGCTCTAGTAAGATCCTCTCTGTTCGAACCCGCAGAGTCCACATCCAAAAGAATAATGCCGTAAAGCCAATCAAGGCCGCGAAAAACAACATCAGCATGTTCGGATCAATCTTCATCTGCACAATCGGACCGGAACCTTCCGGATCTCCTTTGGAACCAGGGTGTAGACTCGGAACAACGCGCGGCATGATAAAGATAAAAAACGGGACCGTTACAAAAGCGATGATCGAATATACGGCAGACAGAGTTCCCCTCTTCTCATCGTCCTCGACCGCAGTACGAAGAACAAAATACGCAGCATAGATGAGGAGAAGGAGAAAAATCGAGGTCTCACGCGGATCCCAGTTCCAAAAAGATCCCCAGTTGAATTTGGCCCACACCGAACCGGTAACCGTCGCAAGGAAGCAGAAGAGAAAACCAAGCCCGGCAGCGGAGACTGACCGGATGTCGTCAATGGGAGTTTTCCTTGCTAAGAATCGCATGCCATAAATCATCGACACGAGAAAAGCAATGACGGACACCCAAGCCATCGGGACATGGAAAAACAAGATCCTTCCGCGCTGTTCAAGTCCCGGAATGTTCGGCAATTCATACCAATGCTGCGGCGCTGATACAATCGGAAACGCTAATGAAGCGATGATCACGAGGGTCAACCAAATTGCTACGATTGTTTTCCAGACCATTGTCAGTCTTTCCAAATAAAATCGAAAAGCAAATACGAAGCAGTGATCACCACCACGGCATAGGAGAAGAGAAGCTGGAACTCACCCATCGCTTCAGCAAAAGGGGCTCCCTCCATCGCAAGCTTTGTAGCATGAATAACCGCCACCAAGAGCGGGAGAAGAATTGGAAAAGAGAGGACAGGATACAGCGTTCCTTTTGTGTTCGCTTTTGAAATGATTGCTGCTATCACCGTTGAGGCGCTTGCGAGACCGATTCCGCCGAGCACAAGCGTCGTGAGAAAGATTTCGTACGATCGGATCACAAAGGTCGAGATGAAAATCAAATACAAGATCACTATGAGAAAACTTAGAGAAAGAATCAGGATGATGTTGAATGCCAGCTTCCCAAAATAAACGCTGCTCGGTCGAGCAAGTAGTTGCAAGGTAATGGTCGTCCCGCGTTCTTCTTCACTCACAAATGTCCTTGACAGACCTGACATTGCCGCAAAAAAGATGACAATCCAAAGGAGGCCGGCAAGAATCTCACCGGAAACATTTTCCCCGCCCAGCGCGAACAGGATGATGGCGAGCGTTGTAACGACAAACATGATCAACGCATTCACCGCATATCGCGTACGCAGCTCAGAGGAGATGTCCTTCTTCAGAACTGCAGCGCTGGATCGAAGGTTCGATGCTTGAACTGT
>CAYJMK010000140.1:0-1795 GCA_964371425.1 uncultured Candidatus Saccharibacteria bacterium | reverse complement strand
GGAGCGGGCGCTTCCCTGAAACAGCTCGTTGGTCACAAACCTTCGCGTCGTGTCTCGTGGGGGGTGAACGTGCCACCTCCGGTTTCTTTGGGTCGTGCGTCTACGCGTTTCTTTCCAGACCTCTTCCACCAGATGAGCCGATTCGCGCTCCGGATTCGTCGGCTTCCGCCACTCAGTCAGGCTTTGTTTTTCGGTTCGATTCTGGCCGTGATTGTTTTGGCTGTCTCTCTCACGGTCGGTTCTTCGCGACGAAATGCAAAACAGGTGGAACAAGCGCACACCAGCCGCATTGCGTCTGTCCAGCAAGACATTAAGCGTGCGTCCGACATGTTGTTGTACAAAGACGAAGCGGGAGCTCGGCGACTTCTTGCAGATGCCGGAAAACGTTTGGACGGCTTGGTGGCCTCTGGTGAAGCTTCTTCCGCGGAGGCAGAGCCGCTGCGGAAAGCGTCATCAGTGGCGACGGATCAGATTGATCGGGTGACACGTTTGAGTGCTCTGAAAGCATCTACGACAATTGCAACACCTGGCATCCTTGGGTTGCTCCAGTATGGCGATGACCGACTTGCCTATTCCGACATGTCGGTTCTTGTTCTCGCTGATAGCACATCTTCTGTCCGAGCCACTGTTCCAGAAGATGATGGAGGCCTGATTGTTCGCATGTTCCAAGACCCTACTGGGAACGAAGCGGTTGCTCTCCGCTCTGATGGAAGTTTTCTTGCCTTCGATCTTGTGAAGGGTACGTTCTCTTCATTGACAGGACCGACGATTGATCCTGCCCAACTTGCAGCAGGACAGCTCTACAACCGAAACTTGTACGCCCTGGATGCAGATGGTGGACGCATCTTGAAGTTCAGCCGGAGCAGCGACGGATTCTCCCCTGCTACGGTTTGGACTAAGGACAGTGCTCTTGTTGGTGCGAGTAGCTTGGCCGTTGACGGCGGCGTGTACGTCCTCCGACCCGATGGATCCGTTCTCCACTATTTCTCTGGAGACAAACAGTCGTTCGCATTGACCCTTCCGTCTCTTGCTTTCTCTGGCGCAACACACCTTGCAACCTCCGCAGATAACCCACGGTTGATTCTGCTCGATCCTGGAACGTCACGCATCTCTGTCTTCGACAAAAAAACAGGTGTTCTCCTTTCTCAGCAGATTGCTCCCGTGTTTGCTGATGCTCTGGATCTTGTTTCTTCTCCTGATGGTTCGAAAGCGACGGTTCTCACGAAAGATGCTTCGTACGAAGTGAGTTTGTAGGAGTTTGGTACACGGCTTCCTCCCGAGAAGAAAGCTTCTGAGGAAGCTGCGGAGGCAATGGCGCCTCGCCGAAAACGGCTCGGACCAAGCCGCCATTACCTCCGCAGCTTCTTTGAGAAGGTCATTCCCTCCCTCGAGCTGTGAATCACCTGCTCACAAAACAAAATGAAGAAGTCGCCCGTAGGCGACTTCTTCGTATCAGACCCTCCTCTGAGAAACGCGACTATTTCAATGTCACCGTCGCGCCAGCTGCCTCGAGCTTCTTCTTGAGCTCGTCGGCCTCTTCTTTCTTTGCACCTTCCTTCACCACCACTGGGGAAGCGTCCACTATTTCCTTCGCTTCCTTCAGGCCTTTGCCTGTGACTTCGCGGACGACCTTGATCACCGCGATCTTCTGGTCGCCAGCAGCCGTCAGCTCAACGTTGAACGACGTCTTTTCCTCGGCTACTTCACTGTCTGCAGCTCCAGCGGAAGGCATCGCGCCCATCATCATAGGTGCGGCAGCGGAGACGCCGAACTTATCTTCGAGCACCTTTACCAA
>CAYJMK010000139.1:966-1900 GCA_964371425.1 uncultured Candidatus Saccharibacteria bacterium | reverse complement strand
CACCTTTTCCTTGTCGCCCAGCCCTTCGTACACCAAGGCCAAATCAAGTTGCAGGGAGTACCCTTGCTTCACCAGTTCTTGTAACTCGCTGAGCACTTGGAGCGCATCATTTCTTTGTCCCGAAACCGCGTACGCATGTCCGAGATTCGATAAGCCAAACGGACTATTTCCGACGAGCGTTCTTAGCTTTTGAAACTCTGCGATAGCGTCCTCAATCTTTCCCATTTGCTCATAAACCTGGCCGATTTGGAGGTGTCCCGCCGGGAAGTTTGGGTCGAGTTCGAGCGCAAACCCGCCAAGGTACTCACCACTCCAGCGGGCGTGATCATTCGAATGGTGTGATTCACGCTGTCAGAGGCATAGACGTTGCGCGTGCTATCCACCGCCAAGCAGACAGGACCGTCGAACCGCGCCATGCTCCCGGTCTCGTCCGCGCTGCCAATGCTTCCCGGTAGACCCGCCAAGGTACTCACCACTCCAGGGGGCGTGATTTTCCGAATGGTGTGGTTGTTCTTGTCGGCGACATAGACGTTACCCGAGTTATCCACTGCCACGCCGTAAGGATTATTGAACCGCGCCGTGTTCCCGGTCCCGTCCGTGCTGCCAATGCTTCCGGCAGACCCGCCAAGGTACTCACCACTCCAGCAGGCGTGATCTTCCGAATGGTGTGGTTTCCATTGTCAGTGACGTAGACATTTCCGGTAGTATCCACGCCTACGCCTCGTGGCGAGTAGAACCGCGCCGCGCTCCTGGTCCCATCCATGTTGCCACTGTTACCCTCCAGCCCCGCCAAAGTATTTAGCCCTCCAGTTGGCGCGATCTTCCGAATGGTGTGGTTCTCACTGTCAGCGACATAGCCGTTGCCTGGCGTATCCACTGCCACGCCTTGAGGAGAGTTGAACGGAGTAGGGGTCACAGCGCGATCCGCGGATGA
>CAYJMK010000139.1:0-956 GCA_964371425.1 uncultured Candidatus Saccharibacteria bacterium | reverse complement strand
GGCAGCGCAACCGCCCAGACCAAGAATCCTAATCCGACGCGACTCTGTTGAATCTTGCTGAACCAACTGAAAGGGATTTGCTTTTTCACGGCGGACGCGATCCTAGCCGTCCTGGAGCGTTGAAACAACAATAAAGCCCCTCGAATCCAGCGCCCAATGAAGCTTCCTGCCTTGGGCGGCTTCCGAGGCCGCCCAAGGCAAGAAGCCTGCCGGGCGATCCACAGGCAAGAGTGATCGGGGCGAAATTTGAGCGTCCCGCAGACAGCGCGAGAGCTTCACGCTGGCCGCAACGATTCTCCAAACCCGAGGCAGGCACCGCGATTCTGAACCTCCGTTACGCAGAGCTGCGATTTTCATTTCGTGCGTCGGGCCTGCGCCTTTGTCTTTCTGTAAGAAACAGTATCCACAGCCTCGGTCTTCTTCCCCGAAACAGTTTTGGCCGGAGAACCAGCGTCGCTTAATACAAAGTGAGCAGGAGCGGCTTCCTCGCCCTTCAGAATGTTCCCGCGATACAAATCCATGATCGGGAAAATCATTTCGTAATCACCCCACATCAAATCGCCGTAATGCAGCCGAAAGTTTTTGAACTTCCTCAATTGGCGATACTGCGTGAGGTCGGAGTTACGAGCTTTCCGTAAGAACGGCTCGAAATCCATGATGCGCTTCGTGCCGTCGTTGAACGTCAGACGAATCTTGTAGCCGGAAACGTATTTCGCCTCCGTGATTTCCAGATAGATTGTCGTTTGCGTTTTCATTTCAGCTTCCTCGTAATGATTTCCGGCTTGTTGTGTTTCTTGAAGACAAAAAAATCAACCCACCGGCGAACGATGTCGTCGGCCCTGGCTCTCACGAGTGCTTGAAAGTCTTTCATCTTGCCGCCCGCCAGCGGCGGTTTGCCTTTCAGTGGGTGTTGCGAAAGTTTCTGCAAGGGTCTCTGGACAGGGTCGGTATGAGGA
>CAYJMK010000138.1:0-1956 GCA_964371425.1 uncultured Candidatus Saccharibacteria bacterium | reverse complement strand
CGTTGTTCTGCTCGATTTACTTCTTTGTCATCTGGATCGATCGCTACTTTGACGTTTGGGTGGTTACTAACGAACGCCTGATCGATGTGGAGCAGAAATCGTTTTTCAACCGCGTCACCTCCGAATTAGAATTCGACAAAATTCAAGACATCACAGTGGAGGTAAAAGGGGTTCTTCAAACACTATTCCGTTTTGGAAGTGTATTTGTCCAGACGGCAGGTACACACCGAAACTTTCATATCCAAGACGTTGGCGACCCGCATGTGGTGAAAGATGTCATTGTTGAACTCGAACGCGCGTACATCAAATCGCATCCGAAGGTCGCAGTGGCTCAACCGATTCCATCCACACCTACAACACCAACACCCCCCTCTCCGATCCCACAGGAACCTCCACGCACCGAAGCTGGGTAACTCCTCCAGCTTTTTTCTTGACTATGTAAGGCCCGCGCCCGTAGGCTTCTGACAGGACTGCTCTGGAACGAACTTGAAACGGAGGTGACCCTTGTCGCAAGAAGCAGATGTGTCGAAACCGATCGAACCGGTCGCGAAGCCCTACGAAACGATCCCTTGGCGGGATTACCCACTCAAGACGCGCAAGCGGATCGTTCTCTGCGCCGTACTCAGCGTCGTCTACGCCGTGCTAGCATGGATGATTGGAGCGCAAGTCCTGCCGGAGGCGTGGACGCTGAAGACGCTCGGTGTGATGGCAGCTGTGTACGGACTTGCGAATCCGTACTGGATGAAGCACATGCAGCGACACGACATGTCCCAGATATGGACGATCGTGTTCGGTCTGTTCGCCATGACATTCCTGTTCGTCGCCATGATGCATGGGAAAGATCCCGCATCCTTTCGCGACGCCGGGATCGCCATGGGCCTGTTCGCCCTTGGCGCAGCCCTGCTGTGCTTCGCCATGGCGACTGGATGGGCTGCGGGATACGAGTATGCGTGGACCAGCTTCTCGAGGCTGAATCCCGACTCATCGCTGAATGCTGAGGCATCGCTGCTCACGGATGCGACCCCGATCGACGGCCAAGCCTCCTCCTAGGACGGCTTCTTTTTTTGGTTTGCAATCCGTTCGCGGCCAAAAAATCCGAGCCGTTGGATGTCTTGTTTCGGCAACGCTTGCCCAAGAACAACCGCTAACACAAACGGCACCCACCACAACACCGCAAGATCGTTTTTGAAAAACGGCACATCCACCGATCCGTAGACCACCACTCCAATCAACGCCGCGCTCAGAGCTAGAAACCAAGACCGCGTCTCCGGCGACCCGTGCCGAATGGCTCGTTCAGCCAGACTCGTGAACATCAAAAGGAGCCAGAGAACAGCGAGCGCACCGAACACGGTTGTCTCGGCCCAGAAATTCAAGAACAACGAATGCGGATAGTTCAGAATCTCCACATGTTGCGGCAACCGATACTGATCATACAAACGCGCGAAACCGGAGAAGCCCGCACCTTGCAGCGGACGCGCCACAAGCAGATTAAGTGAACCTTCCCACAATGCACGCCGCACACCACCAGAGGCATCTTGAAGGGTCAAAATGGGAACAACACGTTCACGTACAGACGGTACTGCGAACAAAAGTAGCGAGAGAGCTGCAACAACAGCGAACGGCTTCCACGTCCACCGAAACCACAACAGAAACAACACACCCACAGCAACACCTGCGTAGGCACCTTCCGCGCGCGAAAGAATAATCGCAGTCAGCGACAACAAAACCACAATCCACGCCGACGCCCGATACCGAGCTGACAACGTCGACCCTTTCGGTAAGAGTTTTCCAAAAAAGATCAATACAACAGGCGTCAAAAACAGTCCTACAGCCGCTGGAAATTCAAAAAACGATGTAAAGCGGAGTTCGCCATGAATTCCATCATACCCAGGCAAAAGTCCGTACCCTGTGAAGACCTGAATGAACGAACCAGCTCCAATCGAAAACGCAGAAAGC
>CAYJMK010000137.1:0-1959 GCA_964371425.1 uncultured Candidatus Saccharibacteria bacterium | reverse complement strand
ATCTCGACAAGCACAACGTGAAGTTCGCGGTGGCGCCGAAGCGCGCCGCAGATCAAGCAAATTGACAAAAATCTATTTTCTTTGGCATGATCCAAATGTTCGGTCCTTTCAAAACTGAATAATAATCATCTGATGAAAGGGGGTCGTTTTGGCGAGAATCTTTCTGGTCCGACATGGCCAAGATGAGGACAACGCTCAAAATATCCTCAATGGCCGACGTGATACACGATTGACTGAACTAGGGAAGCAACAAGCACGACACGTCGCCCAAAAACTCAAAGGCGGTGGCACCAGAGTCATCTATACCTCTCCTCTTCTTCGTGCCTATGAGAGCGCCCAAATCATTGCCCAAGAACTCCAGATTGCTGAGGTATTCACTCACTGTCTGCTGATTGAAAGGGACTTTGGTGTTCTGACCGGAAAGCCACTCACTGACATCGCAAGATATGCGAAAAACATTCTTGTCACGGATCGAGTCAGTTACTTTCTGGAGGTGGAGGGAGCGGAAGATTTCCCTATGGTATACCGACGAGGAGTGCAGGTACTCACGGAGCTACAAAATAGACACCGGGACGATGATGTCCTGTTGGTAACCCATGGAGATATTGGCAAAATGATACGAGCAGCATACTACCAATGGACATGGGAACAAGGATTGCGGACGCCGTACTTTGGAAATACAGACGTTCTGGTTCTCCCAGAGGAGGTAACAGCCCCCAACGTGTAGACTGGACACCGGTACCACTGTGTGCAAATGGTACCTTATCACCGAGATTCTACAGGAGTAACTATGACCCCTAACCCAACCATCGAGATCATCGCCCGAGCAGTGATTCTGTCCGGAGATCAGCTCCTGGTCTGCCAAGTGAAAGGTACGGACTGGTGCTTTCTTCCTGGCGGGCATGTAGACTTCGGCGAGCCAGCGGAAAAAGCGTTGGCCCGGGAGGTCATGGAAGAGCTGGGTATTCCAGCTACAGTCCGATCCTTCCTGGGTGCCGTTGAGAATCTATACGAGGAGGACGGAGCACAACACCACGAGATCAATCTGATGTTTTCCGTCCAAGTAGAGACTACGCAACTCACCAGCCGAGAGGGACACATTCAGTTTTCACTCATCGATGTAACGCAGCTGCCTGAGCTCAAACTTCTTCCCGATCAGTTGAAACGGGCCCTGCTCAACTGGTTTTCGGATCGGCGGCCTTTCTGGACAGGAGGGACAGTGAATGTCACAGAGCAGCCATGACGCACGCTTCATCTGTTTTGAGGGTATCGCCGGTGCTGGGAAAAGCACACAAGCGCTGGCACTCAAGCGCAAGATAGAAGCCGAAACTGGACGAAGTGTCTTCGTCAGCAAAGCCTACGAGCGGGAGAGAAAGCACGCTGCCGATCTCTTTATCAGATCGGTAAACCTCGACGCCCAGTCGGTCGCGATGATGTTTCTCTTTCAAGCCCTTCATGCGAAGCAGTTTGAAGAGACTCAACTCGCGCTGCAGCAGGGAAGCATCGTGATCGCTGATCGCTGGCGTGAATCCTTCTGGGCGTATCATGTAAATTTTGGTTTTCTGGCGAAGGAGCCGCGCGACACGCTGGAAATTCTCGACCACCTTGCGTATGGCGACCTGAATCCCCACGCGACATTCCTCCTCGATGTGCCGGTAGAAGTAGCTATCCAACGATTCTTAACGCGAGACCCCGAAAGCATTCTCTACGACCGGAGGAACATGAGAAGTTTTTGGGAGGTAATTCAGCGCTTTTACCGAGAGACCGCGCAGACCGATGGTTGGCGGATCGTGGACGGAACCCAAACGCCAGATCGTGTCTGCGACGCCGTTTGGCAAGAAGTTCGCCCTTTGATAATGTGCTAGGTCGTTCTTACGACCTAGCCTTTTTGTATTACGATCCCGATGACGTGGTGGGAACTACTAGTGATATCGCTCGGAAGCATTTCTGCAGTGCGGG
>CAYJMK010000136.1:0-1977 GCA_964371425.1 uncultured Candidatus Saccharibacteria bacterium | reverse complement strand
AAACAGCATTCCTAGCAGCATTCGATAAAGTCCCAATCGGCCTCCAGCCGGAAGCCGCTGGTGATCGACTCGCCGCTTACCAAGGAGGAGCCCTTTTCCTATCACAATCCGTCCGTGGAGAAGATGGCAAACTCCGTGCGGGATTAGACGAAACCGTCTGGCATGAACTCATGCATGTGATGGAAGAAGACAACTGGGATAAATGGACGAGACATCTTTCAAATAGCGAATACAACGAACGCCACACGGAGTACGCAGAGAGTCGACTGGCAACCATGAATCTCCTTCGGAAATTTGAACAGGATGTACGAGCGAAAAAAGACCCGAAGATCCTTGCAAAACGTTACCAAGCGATTCTGAACGGTGCCCGTGAAGGTTCAACAAATGGCTTTGAGAAAATCCCATCAGACTGGGCAAAATTCTCGAACTATTCCGGCATCGACATCGATATCGAAAAAATCCACGAGTACTACCGTAGTAAACAAACCTGCATCAAAATCCCGAAAGAAGTCTTCGGCCCTGACCCACTTCCAGAGCCGGTCGATATTGGTGGAGGAACCATTCCACCCGTGAAACCAGAGGATGTACCGGAACCAAAACCAACTGGACGAACATACGTTGTTTGGGACCCAGTGAATGCAAGAGGGATCGGGATTCAGATTTCGCCCAAGTCTTCCTTTGAAGCAGAACAGGAAGCGCGCGACTACGACGGCGGCGGCGTGACACCCGGATACATGGTGGAAAAGAAACAGTTGATTGCAAAAGAATTCGCCACCCATGAAGACGCGCGCGTCGCGATCTGTTCTAAATTAACCGACTTTACCTACTTCAACGGCTGGCCACGGGCAAAATGGACAGATGGCGAACCTCGCTTCATCGGAAATTTCTCCTGTCCTGAGCAGCAATAGAAATGGCTCGCGAACGATTCATCTTTTCCACAAAGCCTCAACGCAGGACGACGTGGAAAACAACGATCTGGGTAGTGATCGTTCTTGTTGTTCTCGGTGGGGGGATCTGGTTCTTTTTCCCACAGGGAGGCATCACAGGATCTTCGAAAAACAAAGGAGGATCAGAGACGACACAGACCTCAGGATCAACAACGGGAACGATCCCAGAAATCTCCCAAGAGAAGATCTTGTGCGACCGAGAAGGTGGACGCTTCGTACAAATTCCGGAAGGCATCTCAACGTGTGCACCACGCACACAAGATGCGGGAAAAACGTGTAGGAACAAAAGTGAATGCGAAGGCAACTGCCTTGCAACTTCCACCAGCGGAAAAACAGGCACCGGAGTGTGTGACGACTTTGTTCAACCTGCCGGAACGCGTTCACTCATAAGCGAAGGAAAGGTCATCCGAACAGTTGTAGAGTAGCGTGCTATTTCGCTGTCACACGTCGGACAACACACAGAGGCGTTTGCTGCGTCGACTGTCCTAACGGATTGTCTTTAAACACACCTTTCGCAAATGGGATCGGAATCGTCTTGCGAGAACGACCAAGAATATCAACACCTAAGTCGTTTGCGTCAATGATCACGACATCCACGCCGAATCGATCAGAGAGGGCCCGTGCAACACGATCCGGATCTTTTGGACCAAGGGTCGCACACTCGTTGTAGGGCGGAAGCGTGTACGAACAGGGGCCATCAATCGCAGCCGCTCCACGTCCAGCAACGTGATAAAACACGCCGCTGATGCCAAATGGCTTTGTCAGGGCCGCCGCCGCGGCGGCCAGCAAAATCCTCCATGTCCCCACTTCCCGGAGCGCAAGTTCCATGGTCCAGGGACTCCCCAACCCGATCCCGACAGGTGTTTTCAGCACATGGCCCGAAAGCCACGTTGCCAATTTCCGAGGCTGAATATCTTTAATGAAATAGGCACGTCCTTGTGTAATCGCAACCGCGCGTTCGCTCAGAAACAAGAAATCACCTTCTTTCAGATGAGGTTTCGCGTAGCGTTCAACAACATCTTCAATCCGA
>CAYJMK010000135.1:0-1986 GCA_964371425.1 uncultured Candidatus Saccharibacteria bacterium | reverse complement strand
GACTGCTTCGTCATCGCGGAGATTGGCCACAACCACCAGGGCAGCCTGGAAAAAGCACGGCAAATGTTTCGTGTCGCCAAGGAATGCGGCGTGAATGCAGTTAAGTTGCAAAAGCGCGATAATCGCTCGCTGTATACCCGGGCGATGTACGATATGCGCTATAATCACGAGAACAGCTTCGGCCCTACTTATGGCGAGCATCGTGAAGCGCTGGAGTTTGGGCGGGATGAGTATATTGAGCTCATGCGCTATGCGACTAAAATAGGCATTACGATGTTTGCTACAGCATTTGACTTCGCTAGCGCCGACGTTCTGGCGCAACTGGATATGCCGGCGTATAAGATTGCCTCTGGTGATTTGACGAACACGCCGCTCCTCAAGTATGTAGCACAAATCGGCAAGCCGATATTTGTCAGTAGCGGTGGTGCTACCATTGAGGACGTGCAACGTGCCTATGACACGATCATGCCCATAAATCCGCAACTGTGTCTTCTGCAATGCACGGCGAGTTACCCGGTAGAGCCTGAGGACATGAACCTGCGCGTGATCACAACGTACCGCGAGCGGTTCCCTGATGTGGTGATAGGGCTCTCAGACCATCAAAATGGGATCGCGATGGCCTTGGTGGCCTATGTGCTCGGCGCGCGAGTGATCGAGAAGCACTTCACCTTGAACCGGGCCTCGAAAGGCACCGACCACGCCTTCTCCCTAGAGCCCATTGGCATGCACAAACTGGTGCGGGACTTGCACCGGGCACGTGTTGCCATGGGCGATGGGGTTAAGCGGCCACTTCCTTGCGAGACAAAACCTCTGTTCAAGATGGGCAAGAAGCTCGTGGCGGCTCGCGACTTGCCCGTGGGCCATGTTCTGGCTCGCGAGGGTGTCGCGATCAAGTCGCCGAATGACGGTTTGCCACCGTATGAACTGGAAAGAGTCATCGGAAAGGTAACGCTCCGCGCTTTACAAGAAGATGAGAACATCTCGTTTAACGACTTGGTGGACGGGCAGCAGTGAAAGGCAGCAATCTTATCCTCGACGACTCATCGCTTGAAGAGTGCATTCGCCAAATACGCTTGATTGCATTTGACTTCGATGGAGTATTCACCGACAACATGGTTTACGTGTTTGAAGATGATTCCGAGGCGGTACGGTGCTTTCGTGGCGACGGCGTTGGTTTGCGAAAACTGGAACTTGGAGGGATCGAGACTGTCATCATTTCGACCGAAACTAATCCGGTTGTCGCAGCGCGCAGCCGCAAGCTTGGCATTCGCTGCGTGCAAAGCTGCGAGGATAAGCGTGCGGCGTTAGAAACTATTGTTCAAGAGAGGGGTCTATCTCTAGCGCAAGTCGCTTATGTTGGTAACGACATCAACGATCTGCCGTGTCTTATCTGTGTTGGCCTACCCATCGTTGTTCAGAACGCACATCCAGACGTGATACCTTATGCTCTCTATCAAACGAAAACACGGGGTGGTCATGGGGCGGTGCGTGAGATCTGCGACTTGTTTGAGCGTGTGTTGTCGTCAACGCAGGGGTAATCTTCTGAATGGCCAAAGATCTCTTCAGCGTGCAGGACAAGATAGTGGTCGTTACAGGTGGACTTGGCCAACTCGGCCGGCGGTTCAGCCTGGCGCTCGCGGACCGGGGAGCCAAAGTGGCCGTCTTCGATGTGCAGGTTGATGAACGACGAGTGGCCGAAAGGTTTGCGGGGCGGCACACTGAAGAGAACTTGCTGTTCCTGCCGGTAGACGTTACGCGGCGAGACTCGATTGAGGCTGGCTTGGGCCAGGTCAAGGCGAGGTGGGGAGTGCCGCACGCGTTGGTCAACAACGCCGCTCTAGATTCGCCTCCTAATGTGCCCGCGGAAGAGAATGGGCCTTTTGAGAATTACCCGGAGAGCTCCTGGGACAAAGTGATGCAGGTGAACGTGAAGGGTGTCTTCTTGTGCTGCCAGGTGGTCGGCGGTCGGATGGCCGAAGTCGGACG
>CAYJMK010000134.1:0-1998 GCA_964371425.1 uncultured Candidatus Saccharibacteria bacterium | reverse complement strand
TTCCGTCATTTTCTTCAGGAATGCTTCTTCGCGTTCAAGCGTAAGCGGCTCCTGAAAGAACGAGAATACTTTTGTTGTTTCCACATCGTGAAGATCGATGAGTAGCGCCGCGTCAGAAACCGTGACGGGCTTGAGTACGATTCTTCCAAATCGCATTTCTTGTCCGTTCATAGCTTCCTCCTGGCGTTTGAATGTTTGTGCCGAACCGGTGTTCGGTTGTCAAAGTGCCCACATTCCATGGGCATCTGACTGCATTATAGCACATTTTTTAATTTTGGTCAAAAACAAAAAAGGTAACCCCTCACACTCCCGCAAAGGCTATACTGAGGTATGGTAGAATGGAAGTATGTTAGGCATCGGATTACCATCGGAGGAGATAGCTAAGCGGCTCACACGGCTTCACAATCTTGAGCGCCTGTATGAAGACCAAAAGCTTACCATTAGGAAGATTCGGGAAGAAAATCAGGCATTGAAGCAAGAGGTGGCCGTCCTTTACACCACGATACAGGATCAGGCGAAAACCATAGAGAATCTCAAGCTTGCCGCGGAAGAGCTGCGGACAATCGTCTTCGGGAAGAAACGGAAGGATACAGAACATCACGACGACCTTCCGCCAACACAAGCTGCATACAACACGCCGCGAACCAATGCGTCCTATCGCCGCACCATTCCCGGTGAGAACGAGATAACGGAGCGCACGCATCATCCCATTGATATCTGCTCCCATTGCCACGGCCCATTTTCCAAACGAGAGGAGAAAACATATTACGAAGAAGATATTCCTCTCCCACAGAAAAAGATCGTAATCAAACATACCATTGAGAAAGGATACTGCTCTACCTGCAAGCAGTGGGATGCGCCCAGCTCACCCCCAACCGCTTCTGTCATCCTTGGCAGGAATGTCAGGCGTTATGTCGTTTACCTTTCAGTTGTTTGCCGCGAGTCGTACAGTCAGATCGAAGATATTTTGAAACAAAGCTATGATTTCGATATTTCACAAGGTGAGATCGCAAAGATATTGGAAAAGGAAGGAGAACGGTTGCGGCCCTACTATGAGCGCTTGAAGGTGAACATTCGTGGAGAACCTTCCGTCCACCTCGACGAAACAGGATGGAATATTTTAATACACCAAGGAGAGCGCGGCTTCGCGTGGACCATGGTCGGAGGCGTATCCAAAGACGCGGTTTTTATGCTGGGCAAAAACCGGGGCAAGGGTAATGCGGAAGATCTCATCGGTGACTCACGCGCTGTCCGCATCACGGATGACTACTCTGCATACCGGAACCTTAGGGGTGATCACCAGCTGTGTTGCGCCCATATTCTACGAAAGCTGCGTGATCTTGCTTCGTCAGAAGAAATTACGGAAAAGATCCGAGTCCATTGTACAGGCGCGTACACATCCTTTGCCTCAATCTATGCCGACATCGAACGGGCGAGAATATCATCTGAGCCCGTATCATACTACAACGTCCTGCGTAAACGGCTTATGAAGTTTGCCGCTATGCATCCATATGATCCTGCTAAACTAGTCCGCGTGAAAACACAAATCAGAAAACGTTCTCTCAATTACCTCACCTGTCTGCTTCATCCTCACGTTGCATCCGACAACAACGCAGCTGAGCGCTCTCTTAGACACCTCGTACTGAAAAGAAAGATATCGTTTGGTTCCTTATGTGAACGAACAGCCGAAACTACAGCCATCCTCTTATCAGTGCTTATGTCATGGAGGCAACGCGGCACACTGCGGGAGTATCTTGCGGGAGTGTGAGGGGTTACGTGATGAACGCTATCGGCTATAATAGCACATACATGTTAAAAGTGCAATAGCGCTGCAAGCGCATGAAGGTCCGACGCCCTTTCTTTTTTCTCTTTTTTGAATTAGAGTGGAATAATATTCAAAAGTGTTCGCCAATAATGCGAATTGTAGCTGTGAATTACGAAACACTCCTTCCGTCATCCTGAGCGCGAGTGAAGGATCTTACAAAAATAGCTTTTCGG
>CAYJMK010000133.1:0-2001 GCA_964371425.1 uncultured Candidatus Saccharibacteria bacterium | reverse complement strand
TACGAAGCTGCTGGAAACGTAATCGTGAGGGTTGTGCCCTTCCCCAGTTCTGATTCTACAGTAATCTGCCCGTGATGGTTGTCGATCACTTTTCGGCAGATGCTCAGACCGTACCCGTGGCCGTTCTCCTTCGTCGTAACTCTCTCCACAAAAATCTATTCTTTGACTTGCGGATCAAGGCCGGGGCCGTCGTCTGCAACGTCTAACTTGATCTGGTTCTTGACAATATCATACTCCGTTCTGAACGTGATGGTCGTTGCAGGGTGTGCTTCGACAGCGTTATTCACCAAGTTCAGGAGTACTTGTCGTACCTGCTCGGTATCCATTGTGATCTCCGGGAGAGTCTCCTCCGCCTCTAGAATGATCTTCGCCTTTCGGAATTTTGGCAAGACCTTTATGAAGGCGGCGAAATCAGCAACCAGCTTGTTCAGATCTCCCTTCTTCAAGTTCGAAGTAAGGCTGGATCGAGCAAGAAGATTTTCTGAGAACGAGTTGATCCGGTAAACAGCTTGTATGATTTCCATGACCAGCCCTACAGCCTGGTCTGTTGCTCCCTTGCTCAAGCGCTTCTGAAGACTTTGAAGCTGTAACAGAATGACTGCTACAAGATTTTTTAGCTCGTGGCTGACTTCGGCAGCGAGCTCCCCACGCAGCGCCATCTTCTCGGACCTGACGATTTGTTCGTTCGCTTGTCGGAGCTCTTCATAGGTTTTCTTCAGACCTTCGTACAAGCGAGCATTCTGGATGGCAATCGCTGCTTGGCCCGCAAGGATCTCGAAAAGATAGAGGATATCCTCCTTATCGACCGCCTGAATGTACCGACTATCCAAATAGATCACACCGATCGTCTTCTCGTGCGTCTGGAGGGGAGCGCACATGATCGTCTGGAGCTCGAGGTTTAGTACGCTTTGACGTCGCTCGACACGCTCACCGTTCCGCGCGTTCTCCATACCACTGGACTCGCCGGTCGCGAACACCTCCTCGAGCACGCTTGAGCTTACCTGGAAATTCTCAGGATGAATACCGTTTCCTTCCTTATCCCGCCCGACGACAAACAGAAGCTGGCGGTTCTCATCCGCGAGTATGAGAAATCCCCGCTCTGCTTTCGTAATGCGGATCGCCTGGTCAATCACCAACTCCAAAACCTCTGAGAGAACCAGGGAAGTATTGGTTTTTCGGACGACACTCAGAATCGTCTCAAGATTCTGGACTCGTTTATCAAAAGAGATCCGCTCAGCGACGGCTATGGCGTCAGTGGTTGAATTTTCCTTCACGAGCTCGTTGAATTTCATGTGTCTTCTCCCCTACGATGTAACTTCTTGCTTTGCTTTCGCTAACTGATTGCTTGCCCCCACCTTCTCAAAATAGCGGCACGCTTTCTCAAATGCACTCTTCGCTTTGCTTCCGCGTCGTCGCTTTTTCTCCATAATCCCCAGCTCATAGTAAGATTCTCCAATGTTCAGCAGGTTTCCATGCTCTTCGTTAATGCGTATGCTCGTTTGGAACTGAGTCTCAGCAAGATCATACTGTTTCATCTCTCTCAGAACCATGCCTTTCACTTTGTAGCCATCGGCTACGCTTAAGCGGTCACTTGTTTTCTTGAAGTTCTCGAGTGATAGATTGCAGAATGCTAGAGAAAAGGGATAATCTTTCATCTGAAGATGTGCCACGGCTTTCCCAAGTTGTGCAAGACCCATTAAATCAGGGTCTTGGAGTTTCGCTGAAAGTGAGAGACTTCTGTCAAATTCTCGGATTGCTTCGTCGTAATCTGGTTTTGAAAGATGCGACATCCCGATATTGTGATAAACTTGCGCTACTCGTCTGGCATCGCCAGCGCTCTCAAAATGGGGGAGAGCACGGTGATAGTACTCGAGGGCCTTCCGCCATTCGCCCATGATATTGTGGACGATCCCGAGGTTCATCAGAACGGTCCCTGTCATGAGCTTCTGCTGCGACTGTTCAAATTCGCGAAGAGCTTTTGAGTAAGATGACTTGGCCCGC
>CAYJMK010000132.1:0-2039 GCA_964371425.1 uncultured Candidatus Saccharibacteria bacterium | reverse complement strand
CATCACCAACACACCAGAACCGCTTGCCAGCCCCTGGAGAAGTGCCAAGGTGTTTGCCGGTCGTTGCAGATCGGGCAATATCACGGAAAGAGCGAGTGCATCTTTCGCATAGCCTTCCAGTTCCTTTTTCCGTGCATCAATACTCGCCAAAAACTTCTTGCGCTCTGCAAATTTCTCCTGTTCCTTTATGAGCTCCGACTGGGCGATTTTATAATCCGCCCACTGCGGAGAAATCACGAAGATGGTGAAGATAAAGGCTCCCAGAATAACAAGAGCAAGCGTGAGATACGAGAGACCGGTGGTTGCACGTGACATGGAGGGGTTCTTTAGGATGCAGGGGAGGGAGAAACAGCCGGCTCAGGAGTTGGAGTAGACTCGGTCGCAGGAACGTCAGCGGCAGAAGCAGGCGCTTGAAACGCTGCTGCTTTTGTGGACATCCTCATTTGAATCGTATATCCCGTGACCGACGCGGTCGCACCAGGTTGCGAAGCATTTTCAATGGCCCTCAGGGAAGTTACAAGAATGTCTGGGAAGAATGTTGCGTTCGTTTTTTCCGTATCCTGAAGAGACGCAACAAGATCCGCTCCCGCATCTAATGATGCAATGCGCGCCTGGGCCACAACCGATTGTTCCACCACATTGCCCTTGATTCCGGTGAGCGTTGCCTGCGGCACAACCAAACGTTCGAGTTCCTCTAGAATACGCGACCAGAGAACATGGGTTGCCATCAAACGATCCACGCTTTTCAATCGCTCTCGGAAGAGCACAATGGCTTTCACATCCGCTTCATGCGTACGAAGTTGGGCTTCGAGTCGACGGACTTCGCGCTGGACGCCATCGCGCGTTTCCTCAACCTTGCTTGTCAGAAAGTAGACTGCGCCCCAGACGGCAATGGTCACCGCAAGAACCGCAACGGAAACGCCGTACAGCACTCGGCGCCGGCGGGCGATGACTTGGTTTCGAACGACTTCTTGGGCAAGATTGATTTTTGGCATCGAGAGTTAGTGGTGGATGTTCCTCCGACGTGTGTATAAACGTCGACTGTATCTTACCTCGCTTGCTCAAACTCACGCAATGCAAGTCCGACAGCAACGGCAAACGACGGGCCCAATATGCGCAACCGATCTTGGAGTTGTGCAGGCACTTTGATCGATGACCAGGGATTTCCAACAACAGTGGGCAATCCCGTCATTTCCGTCCACACGGCAGGGAGCCCGGGAAGATTCGCTCCCCCACCGATCAACACCACGCGACGAAGCGGCCTGAGACTTTTCTGTTCATACAGCCGGCGAAGATTTTGCGCTCGTTCAAGAATATCGTGAACCACCGGCCGCATTGCCTCACTGACGGCATCCCCACTCCCTCCGAGAAGTCCGGAGGAACGCTTCTTTTGGTCCGCCGCCTCTGCGGGCAAGCCGGTCCGCTGCGTAATCGCGAGCGTCAATGTTGCACCGCCAATGTCCACGCTCTGATTGAGCCGCAGGTATCCCCGATCAACGATCGAAAAGCTCGTCGCGCGATCTCCAATGTCAACAAGCAGTGCAGGATCTGTATCGTTCCCCAGCAAAGAGCGAGAAAGAGGAAACGATTCTACTTCCAGCGCAACAAGGCGATAATTGAGACGCTCGATCACCGAAGAATAGCGCTGAACGAGATCTTTTGGCGCTGCTGTGAGAAAAACGTCGATGTGCTTTCGTTCTTTTACCTTCGGGGTTTTGTCGTCCGATGCGGGCGCGTCTTGTTGAGGCGCGGCTGGAGGCGGGAACGCGGGCACGCGAGAAGAAACATCCTCAATAATCGTCCAGCCGAGCACAACATCCTTGAGCGGTGAAGGAACGTAGTTTTTTGCCGCCAACGTCACGGCCTGATCCAGATCGCGCCCGCTCATGTCCGGCAGCGTGATCACAGAGGAAAAGACTGCAAGACTGGGCAGAGCCGCTATCACATCCACCGCCGTAACATGTGCACGTTCTCCCATCGACCGCAGAAGTATGGCGATGCGTGCGACGGCATCACCTTCACTACCTTCCGCAAGCGGA
>CAYJMK010000131.1:0-2046 GCA_964371425.1 uncultured Candidatus Saccharibacteria bacterium | reverse complement strand
AGAGTTTTTTGGTCAAACGAACAGATCAATGCTTCATGCAGGACCCCTTGTTCTGCCAGCACATCGAGCACTAACTCGATCCCTTCCGAAGTCCATTTCAACTCCACAAAAAACCTTGCTTTACTTTTAAACGCTTCAAGAACCTCCAACAAGGTTGGAATGCGGTCTTTGCCGTGTAAAAGCATTTTCCGAAGATCACTGAGGTTAAAATACCGCACAAGTCCTGAGCCACGTGTGAGTCGATCGACGTTGACGTCATGGAACACCACAAGTTGCCGATCACGTGTGACCTGCACGTCTAGTTCAATCGCTGTTGCGCCTTGCGCGACGGCTCGTCCAAACGAGGCCATGGTATTTTCGAATGCTAACAATGGCGCACCACGATGCGCGATCACCAGAGGTTTTTTCCGAGCGCTCTGAGCGCATGTTGGTTGTTGAACTGTCTCGATCATGCCGATGACTGAGGAGATTTGAAGACGCGTTTTTCCTTTTTCCCTGTCTGTTGTGCAATATTCAACACACGGCTCCATGTTTCATAGAGCAACCAGATTCCGGAAAGGACTCCGATATACAGCAACAGAATTTTGTAGGGATGCCGCCACAGCCAAAACAACATCAACACATACGTCGCAAGGACGGGTAGTTTCTCTACCATGGGTGGGTCTAACAAGAAGGAACCATTTTTCACATGGTTGACTGTGAGTGCACTGAAGTAGCCGACGATAATGATGAATACGTAGACGTCAGCCCACAACGGGAATCCGTACCGCGACATCACCAGAAAAAGTGCAGCAAAGAGCAGTGCTCCATCTGCAATTGGTTCTAACACTTGCTGCCCAAGACGTGTTGTTTTCCCCAGTTTGCGGGCAAGAAAACCGTCTACCTTGTCTGAGATCATGCCGATCACAAACAGCATCAGAATGTCTCGTTCCGAGAGCCATGGGAAGAAGAGCGTCGAGACAAGCAGGAGAGCAATGCAAAGCCGCCCCAGTGAAATAAGATTAGGAATATTCAGCCAGCCTTCTCCTGCTGGTTCTCCTCCTTGTCGTTTTGTACGGGCAGCCATGCTGTTTTGTTTTGACTGTTAGGCGTTTTGAGCGCTTTCACTTTCTCGCGCAGCGAGTTCCGCTTCCACAAGTTGCTTCACGAACGATCCATCCGCCTTCCCAGCGATTTCTTTCATCACGGGACCCATGACTTTTCCGATATCTTTTTTGGATGTCGCCCCGGACGCTGCCATGATTTTCTGTACGATTTCTTTGACGACATCTTCTGAGAGCGCCTCAGGAAGATACCCTTTCAGGACGGTGATTTCTGCTTCTTCCGCTACTGCTGCTTCTTCCCGTGCACCTTCGCGGAAGGAGAGCGCTGCATCTTTTCGTTGTTTGATCGCCTTTGTGATGACTTTGGCCGCTTCTTCGTCTGTCAGTTCCTCTTTTTTAGCGATCTTTGCATTCCGAAGATCCGCTTGCACCATTCGTAACGCAGACACATCTGCTGCGCGTTTCTCGCGCATGGCTTGTTTGAGATCTTCCTGGATACGTTCAACAAGGGAGGACATAGAAGGACATCGCTAAGGCGCGCCTGAGAGCGCAGCCAGAATAGGTGTAGCATAACGTCCCCCGCGTCTGAGTTCCAGCGCCTTCTCGATCAGACCTCTTTCTCTTTCATGGCGTCCTGCTCTTTTTATTCCGTCACGGTGAGCGAAGCAAGGATCTGATCTTGCAATCCTAATGCTGCATCTTGAGCGATGACCGGATAGGTATGCAAGAAAACGATCAGCACAAGGTTTTCTTCCGATGTTGCAAATGCGCCATTTGAGAGTTGCAGCCATGATCGGCCATTGATCACGCGCATCGCTTGTGGTTCCCCTTCTTTTTCACCTCGTTCCGTTTTGTAGGCTGGCTTTATGCGCTCAAACCACGCTTGAAGCGATTCATTTTTCTCTTTCTGAAACACCCATGCGAGCGTTTCTGCTCCGGATTTTTCTTCCTGCAGCCGATACGTTCCAATCACACCCGCTCCGATGAGTGGCGCATTTGGAGC
>CAYJMK010000130.1:0-2068 GCA_964371425.1 uncultured Candidatus Saccharibacteria bacterium | reverse complement strand
TTGGCCGTTGCGGATGTACATATTGTTGAGATCCGTAATTTCGAGTTCCCCACGTGCAGATGGAGAGAGATTGCGCACGTAGTCGAACGCTTGTTCGTCGTACATGTAGATGCCCGTCTGCGCGAGATTGGACTTGGGATGTTCTGGCTTCTCTTCAACTTCAAGCAAGTGTCCGTCGACATCGAAGACGGCGACACCGTACTGGCGCGCGTCGGGCATTTCTTTGAAGAACACTTTGGCGCCTTTTTCTTGCTTTTCGAAATCTTGAACAGCTTTGAAGAGGTCGTGTGTGAAGATGTTGTCACCCAGCAAGACCATAAATTTGGCGCGACCAACAAACTCTTCTGCAAGCGCGACGGCTTGAGGCAGACCGCCTGCTTCTTCTTGGATTTCGTAGGTGATCTTCAGGCCGAAGTCACGGCCGGACCGCAGCAGGTTCATGAACTGCCCCGCCTGTTCTGGTCCTGTTGTGATCAAGATGTCGGTGATCCCCGCTCGGGCCATCGCCTCGAGAGGGTAATAAATCATCGGCTTCTGATACACGGGCAAGAGATGCTTGTTTGTAACCCACGTCAACGGACGAAGACGTGTCGCGTTTCCGCCGGCTAGAATGACTCCTTTCAGCATAGGACTCGTGATGGATGAGCGGGGTTGATGTAGGACTCGCGTGCCTGTTTTAACATCGAATACAGGGTGACGGCAAGCTTCGTTTTATTCCGTTTTTCTAAGAAACGGCTTCTCTCGACGCTAGATAGGCTGTTAAACCCTCTTCCCAAGACCGCATCGCGGGAAGTTTTGTGTTGAGGAGCACAGAGAAGGCTGGGCGCTTGGCAGGACGCGGAAATGCTTCCGAAGTGCACGGAGTGAGGTCTGCTTGGATACCCGCGCGTGTAAAAATTTCTTTGGCAAAGCCATACCAAGTCGTTTGTCCCGCATTTGTCGCGTGATACACGCCCCCTGCATAATCACCTTCTAGAAGTGTGCGGATCTGCTGCGCGAGATCACGAGCATGGGTCGGAGAACCGGTTTGATCATCCACAACTTTTAAGGGTTTCCCTTGTGCGGCAACGGCCAACATGGTTTCGACAAAGTTTTTCCCGCTTTTCCCGTACAACCAAGCTGTGCGGACTACGTATCCTCCGTCTGGATGTTTGGTGATCAACGCCTCTTCTCCGGCGCGCTTTGAGCGGCCATACGCATTCACGGCAACTCCAGGGATATCGGCTTCGCTGTAGCCTTCCGCTTTTGTTCCATCGAATACGTAGTCCGTACTGATGTGAACGAGCTTGGCGCCAATGCTTTTTGCTGTGTCCGCCAAATAGCCAACCGCTGTTCCATTGACTGTGGTGCAGATCGCTTCTTCTGTTTCGCACTGGTCGACGGCTGTGTACGCGGCCGCGTTGATAATGGCGACAGGCTTGAGTTCTGTGAGTTTCGCCTGGACCATCTCAGCATTCGTGATGTCAATTTTATCTCGATCCCAACTCGTCGGCTTGAGATCTGCAAAGACATCCATGAGTTCATGGCCGAGCATACCGTTCGCGCCGAGAATGAGGATAGGACCCGTTGAGAGGTTCATGCGATGTGATTTTTTTGAACATCGACCGTTTTAGCTTCGTCTTTGGCCTTTTGGGGATTCGCCTTGTAGTTCACCTCGAAGAACGTATTGAGCTCACGGGAAGACTGCAGTGGCTTCCACCAGGATTCGTTGTCTTTGTACCAATTCACTGTGCGCTCCATGCCTTCACGGAAAGTGACGGACGGTTTCCAGCCCAGTTCTGTGCGTGCCTTCTCGCCTTTTACGGCGTAGCGGCGGTCATGGCCAGCGCGGTCAACCACATAGTCGATGCGAGAGTCGTCGAGGCCGAGCAAGTCTAGAATCGTTTTGGTCAGGTGCATGTTTGTGATCTCCGGTTCGTTACACGCGGCAAAACTGTAGACATGTCCCGACCGACCGTTTCGTAACGCCAAATCGATTCCCCGACAGTGATCTTCGACATACAGCCAGTCGCGAATTTGACCGCCATCGCCATACATCGGCACGTTTTTTCCTTCGATGAGATTCGTA
>CAYJMK010000129.1:0-2068 GCA_964371425.1 uncultured Candidatus Saccharibacteria bacterium | reverse complement strand
CAGAACGCTTGTGGTCCAATCTGGACCGAAAAAGAACGCCGCAGCAATCGCCGTACTCGCCACCATCGCTTTCAAAGCCGTGACTCCAGAAGGGAGCACATGTGCCGCGCGCCACACAACAATCATGGTAGCGACCATGACCACAACCTCAGAGATCACAGAGATAATCGCAGCAGCGGTATAAGAATAGTGCGGGATGAACACAAGATTCATCACTAGGGCAAAGAGAGCGACACTGAAATACACCCACATGGTGATTTTTTCTTTTCCAAGAGCAACCACCGCGTTCCCTGTCAGGTTTGCAAAGAAAATGGCTGCGGTCGCAAAAATCAAGATATTCAGGACGTCCGCGGACGGCAAAAATGCTTCACCACCAAACAGGACAATCACTGGTTCTGAAGCAAATAACGTCCCCACGACAAGCGGTACCATCACAATCGCTACAAGATCAATCCCTCGCCGGTAGACCTTCGCAAACAACGGACGGTCCGACGCCGCGCCGCGCGACAAAATCGGCAACATGACGCCCGCGAACACAGCCGCAAACGCGATCAAGTTCTCAAGCACTTTGTACGCAGCTCCGTAAATACCAACCGCTTCCTGTGTATCAACCAACGTGAGGATCAATGTACCAACGCGGAAATAAACAAGATTGAAAATAATCGAGAGTGCCAACGGCGTCGCAACACGCAACATCTCTTTCCATATCTTCCAATCAAATCCAAATCGAATCCGGTAGAACTTCCGAGAAAAGCCGTACAGCATGAAAAAGAACACAGCCTGTGACAGCGTCACCATCGCCATAATGAAAAGCAGATCGCGCTTCCAGACAATAGCTGCCGCAACCCCACCTAACCACACGAACCGAGAACACACTTCTGCAATTGCAATCCGATGCATCGCAAAATGCTTCTGGAACAAGCCGACCAAAACCTGAATCGCCATGATAAAGAAATAGGCGGGACCACCCACCAACACACCAATCTTCACATCGTGCGAATATGGCAACAACCAGATCGCAGCAGAAGCCACAAGAATCAAAAATGCCGATGTTGTTAGCTTCAATCCAAACGCTTGAGACAAGTATGTTTCCGCAGCATCATGCTCGCGTCGTGCAATCTCACGTGTAACCACTAAATAGATCCCCAAATCCCCCACGGTAGAGAAAATCGCGAGAAAAGTTACGACAGTGGTGTACGCACCAAAACCTTCCACACCCAAATACCGCAACATCAACGAAACAGCCACAACCGCAATCAGTGTGGCAAACCCACGCCCAACTAACTGGATCACGGTGTGACGAGCAACGTTACTTGCAAGCGAAGGTGCAGAAAGAGAGAAAGAGGTCATAAACGATACAGCCTCAAACCTGCTCCATACGCGCCGATGGAGCAGAGACAGAAGCCGTAGGAGCAAGCCCGACAGAAGATCCCGTTACTTCCGCAACAGCCGCAGCAGCGACTTTCACGGGCAAAACACGGTCTCGCACAATAATTTCTGTCGGACGAATCGCTTCAATGTCATCCCAAGTCACAAGCAATTCACCTTTGAGCCACGTTGAGAACATGCCGCCAATCACAAGCTGGTGCAGAACATTCATTTCCCAAAGAAACACAACATCACGTACCCGGCCAAGTTCTTGTCCGGAAACCGTCCGAACCGGCAGTCGCAATAACGATTGCCCAATAGGAGAAACAGTAGAAGAGGGTTCAAGAAGAGTAATTCTTGCCCGATCAGAAGAACATTGAAACGCCGCAATTGGAAAAAAGACAGCTGTTTCACTTTTTTCAGATACAAGAGAAAGACCTGTTCCTTTTCCGGTCACCGCATCGAAAAAGAGATCTGCGGAAAACACAGACGGATCCAACAATGTAGGTAAGCTACTTACCAGCAGGCGCTCCATACACGTCGCGCCAAAGCGAGAGAAAACGCCATTAAATCCTTAAAACACAAGCGATTTCGGCAAAACCGCAGCAACAGCTTCTTCACCAGCAGACAAGGGCCGAATCACAACGTAACGGTCGAGTCCCTTGCCAGCGCTTTCTGTGGTCACATCTTTCTCCTCCGA
>CAYJMK010000128.1:0-2083 GCA_964371425.1 uncultured Candidatus Saccharibacteria bacterium | reverse complement strand
CCGATTGGCATCATGATTGAGAACCTGATTACGGCACGTCCTCAATTTGGATTGGCAGATGCGGGTGTGGTGTATGAGACACTCGCAGAAGGTGGGATCACACGGTTTCTTGTGATGTTCAACGGTGCACCAACATCCGCCAAAGTCGGACCTGTACGGTCTGCCCGGGCGTATTATCTCGACTGGGTTTCTGAATATGACGCACTTTACGGCCATATGGGTGGCAGTGAAGAAGCGCTCGCCGCTATTGATGGGTTGAAGATTCGGGATATCGATGGAATGTATTCTGGCTCCAAATATTATGTGCGAGACCGCGCCATTGCCGCGCCGCACAACTTGTTTACAGATGGATCAAAATTAGACTTTGCGCTGCGCGATACAGAACTTGCATCGAAAGAAGCGACCTATGAGCCATGGATCTTTGTCGATGCGCAGACAGCGAAAGATCGACAAAAGAATATTCCAACCGGACGTGGCACCGTCGTCTCGATTGACTTCTCGACAGCGGACTATGCAGTGAAATGGTCCTATGACCCCATCAATGGTGTCTACCTGCGTGAAAACGGTGGTCAGATTCATGTAGATGGAAATGGGAACCGCCAAATTGCGGCGCAAAACGTGATTGTGCAGATCATTCCTCCGGTGAAAGTGCTGGACTTGAAGGGTCGCCTGTCGGTAAACGTTGGGGGGACAGGGAAGGCGTATGTCTTGAAAGAAGGACGCATCACAGAAGGGACATGGAAGAAACCATCGCGGACAGAGCGGACGCGCTACTACGACGCAAATGGAAAAGAGATAGAACTGGTGCGTGGAAAGATTTGGGTAGAAGTGGTACCGCAAGATCGCACGGTCTCCTTCGAATAGGGTAAAACGAAGAGACGCATGGATGTGTTGCAGCGGTTGAGAGCATCAGGCCGCTGGAAAGCCTGGCTGACATCGCCATTCAAGAAGGAATGGTGGCAAGGTGCGCGGTTGCATCCGGTAGCAACAGCGGCACTTGTCTTGGGCTGCATCGTATTGATTGCAGCTGGGTATGTGGCTGTTATTGCGGTAACAGGACAAGGCGAAGCACAGGACTACACGTTTCGGTTTCGTTCAGCTGAGCCTCAACACGTCGTAAAGAAAGAAAAAGTGCAGCCAGAAAAGAAACAGGGTGATGTGGTGCCGCGACGGTTGGATGGGATGTTGGTGAAGCCAACCGAGACAGATCCACAGCCTGTAGCGGTGATGATCGAAAATCTCTCTGTGGTCCGGCCACAACATGGGTTGCAAGGAGCATCTGTGGTGTATGAAACACTTGCAGAAGGGGGCATTACACGATTCATGGCAATGTTTCCAGGTGGAGGTTCCGAAAAAGAACTCCATCCGGTCCGTTCTGCGCGTCCGTATTATTTAGAGTGGGCAGCCGAATACGACGCGATGTATGTCTATGCGGGCGGGAGTCCGACTGCTTTGCAGATGTTGTCTGGATTCCACTACAAGGATCTCAACGCACTCTCTTCTGATGGGAAATATTTCTGGCGTGGTCCCGGGTTTGCACCGCATAACTTGTATACTTCCTCAGAGAAACTCGCGATTGCGATGCGTGACAAAGGCTGGGACAAAGCTGGGAAAGACTTCGTTACCTGGGACTTTCAAGATGGACTCGATAAGAAAAAACGTCCTACAAAAAAAGACGCCGATAAAATCGAAGTGTTGTTTAGTGGCGCGTACAACGTTCGTTTTGAGTACGACCAAGATAGTAATCGCTGGCTCCGATTTAACGGTGGAGCCCCACATCAAGACGCAAACACAGGGCAAACACTCGCATTCGAAAACGTCATTATTCAACGTATTCCCGCAGCTGGGTACAAAGCAGAATATGGCCGGCGTCGGTTGCAAGTGGCCGGAGAGGGCCAAGCCTGGGTCTGCCGCGAAGGCCGCTGTACCGAAGGTCGCTGGAAGAAACCATCGCGCGTTGAGCGCACCGTCTGGCTCGATAAAGAAGGGAAAGATTTGCCTTTGACACGCGGGAAAACGTGGGTGATCGTGGTGCCAGAACCGTACGGGATTGTGGCGGGACGGTAAAAAGAGTGCGCAAAAA
>CAYJMK010000127.1:0-2106 GCA_964371425.1 uncultured Candidatus Saccharibacteria bacterium | reverse complement strand
CAAAAAGCGGCTGAGTTGCTTCGTAAGCGCGGTCAACAAATCGCTTCTAAAAAAGCAGACCGAAACGCCGGCGAAGGAATCTTCGATGCCTACATTCACAGCACCGGCAAGATTGCTGTGTTGGTCGAGCTGAACTGCGAGACGGACTTTGTGGCGCGCAACGAAGAGTTCAAGAAACTCGCCCACGAAATTACATTGGTGGTGGCCGCTTCGTCTCCGGTGGCGGTGACCCCGGAAGAAGTGCCACAAGCAGAAGTCGACAAGGAATTGGAAGCGGCGCGTGAAGCCGCTGCCAAAGAAGGCAAACCTGCAGAAATTGTGGAGAAAATTCTGGCGGGAAAAGAACGCAAAGTGCGGGAACAGCAGAGCCTTCTGATGCAGCCGCTCATTTCCGATCCAGAACAGACGGTTCAGGATGCCGTCACGGCAGCCACAGCCAAACTGGGCGAAAAGATCACGGTGGGGCGGTTTATTCGCATGGATAAATAGCTCGTATGGTTCCAACCAAACGACTCTTGCTCAAACTTTCTGGTGAGCGTTTTGGAGGCGAAAAAAAGACCGGTATTGACCCAGAAGCGGCAGACCGTTTCGCGCAGGAGATCCTTCCGTTGCAAACGGCGGGATGGGAGATCGTGATTGTGGTGGGTGGAGGAAACTTCTTCCGTGGCCGCACACGTCCTACTTCCGTGGCAGAACGCACCGCGCATCGCATGGGCATGCTGGGTTCCGTCATGACGGCCATGGCGTTCCGTGACGTATTGAATGCGCATACACCAGCGCGTGTTTTGAGTGGTGTGCCGGTCCCAACGTTTGTTGAACAGTATCGTCCAGAGGCAGGGGAAGAAGCACTTGCTGCTGGACAAATCGTTATTATTGGAGGAGGAACGGGGCAACCAGGATTTAGTACAGACACAGGCGCGGCGCTGATTGCACGCGATCTTTCCTGTTCGCTGCTGTTAAAAGGAACAGACGTGGATGGTGTCTATGATAAAGATCCGCACAAATTCACAGACGCGAAACGTTACGAGAAAATCACGTACGACGAAGCGATCGCACAGAAATTAGGTGTCATGGACATGGCGTCGTTTGCGCTGTGTCGAGAACGCGATATCCCCATGATCGTCTTTGATGTGACGCAGTCAGGAAACATTTTAGCGGCAGCAGAGGGGCGTGTGGGGACGCGCGTGTCCTCAAGCGTATGACGTTGCGCAACCCTTCTGTTCCGGTATCGTAACCTTATATGGCTTTTGAGCTCATCCCTGCGGTGTTGGTGGTCCTTGGCTTGGCGGTGAGCCTGGCGGTTGTTGTGCGTCGCATGCCGCAAGTCGCTTCGCTGGCTGGCGAAGATTTGCGTCGTGCAAAAGAAGATCTTCGCAAGCAAAAAGAGACGCCGACCCGCCTCAAGCGCTCTCTACGTGTGGTAGGTCAAGTTGCGGGCGTGGTGTGGGCCAAGTTGAGTCAGTTTGCGCGATTCTTAGGTCAAAAAGTGTTTAAGCGACTCGCTTCTTCCCGTGTGGTGACCGAGTTTTTCAGCAGAATCTTTACCAAGCTGTACCACGCGCGGTCTCAACAAGCGCGTCCAGCGCAGCCTGGTGTACGTGTGGTGAATGCGGAATCGGTCGTTGAGGCCGTGACGACGACACAGACGATGCAGCAACTCGACACAGCCAAGGCGTTGCAAGAAGACAAGCGCGAGCTCGAAGAAGCCATGTCTGTATCGCGTATGGAAAAGCAAGCACGGAAAGAATTGTTGACGAATAATCTGGCAGGCGCTGAGAAGCTCTACATTGAAATCATCCGCCGCGAACCGAAGATGGTTGTAGCGTACAAGGGTCTGGCGGAGATTTATGAGAAGCAAGGGAACCTGACCGATGCACGTGCGTCGTTGCAACAGGTGCTCCAGATCGATCATCACGATACAGAAGCCAAGCGGAAGCTTGAGCGCATGTCGGAGCCGCAGCGCGCGTAAGCGTTCTATTCTGCGTTGCCGCTTGGATGTGGCAACGCTTATGCCGTCGTAGCTCAGTGGCAGAGCGTCTCCATGGTAAGGAGAAGGTCTCGGGTTCAATCCCCGACGACGGCTCCACGTGAAACATCTCTCCGTAT
>CAYJMK010000126.1:0-2144 GCA_964371425.1 uncultured Candidatus Saccharibacteria bacterium | reverse complement strand
TTTCAGATGACGTTCTGAGCGATGAAGCACGTCAGATCATCAAGCGTTTTGCAGGCAGTCTTGAGCGGACATTTGCAGCGGTATCTGCCCACGAGAATGCTTCACAACGGGCTCTCAAGATCCTGAAGGATCTCAGCGAGAACGCTCTTGAAGGATCTTCCCTCCAGCAGACTGCTCAACAGGCCGCAGATGCTTTTTTAGAGGATCTCGGTCTTCTGGGGCTCGGAATTTACCTCGTAGACGCCGAGCGGAAGCACCTCAATTCCTACGCGTACTCAAACAGCCATGCCTTTCGGCATGTCGCTCGTCTCATTCCGAAGCGTTTTGTCGATCTTTCCGCTGACCTCACCGATGAGGACAATCTTCTTGTGCGAGCCGTCACCCAGAATGCCGTTCTAGAAAGTAGCGATTTGGCAGCGTTTACACATGGTGTTCTTTCTCCTCGCCTCTCAAAACGACTTCAGAAGGCTATTGGCGTCCAGCGCATGCGCGCTGTTCCAATCTCATATCACGGAGAAGCCATTGGCGTCGTGCATGCTGGTATCTCTGGAGGGGCGTTTGAGCCGTTTCAGATACAGCTTCTCGACCAGTTCGCGAGTCAGTTAGCAATCAGTTTGAAGTCGGCGGGTCAGCAAGAAGAGACGAATAAAATGCTGGCTTCTGCTACACAGTCAGAGAAAACACTCTTCGCCCTCAAAGATCTTGAACAGCAGTTCCAAGGTTCTGGTACGGTTTTCGACATTGCGAAGCAGGCGATGGGATACGCAACGACGACGCTTGATCTGATTGGCGCTTCGTTCCTTATCTATGATGAGTCGAAGAATGAGCTGAAACATGTTTTGTATGAGTCAAAAATTGCCCCAGATGCCGTTCATAGAATCCTCGACCCATACTTGAACCGCTTAGTTGTACCGCTCGATGGAACTTCCCAATCACTCCTTGCAAAGGTGGCACTTGATCGAACCCCTCAAACAACACGCGATCTTGCTGACACTTCTCGTGGCATCATGCCCGATGCTATTGCCCATTCCCTATCAAAAGTCATTGGCGTAAAGATTTTCGCCATCTTCCCTTTGGTCTACGGAGATCAACTCATCGGCACGATTCACGTTGGCACACAACGAGAAACATTTTCTGAAGCGGAACTCGCCGTTCTCAAGATGTTCAGCGACCGCCTTGCGTTCGCTTTACATGCGGCACGGCAGAAGGAGAGACAATCTATTAAAGATCAGTTGCTCACTTCTGCTACCCAGTCAGAGAAAACATTCTTCGCCCTGAAAGATCTTGAACAGCAGTTCCAAGGCTCTGGCACGGTCTTCGATATTGCAAAGCAGGCAATGGGGTATCTGACGACAACCCTTGACCTAACAGGTGCTTCGTTCTCCATCTACGATCCAGAAACGAACCAACTGAAACACGTGCTGTATGAATCCAGGGTCGTTCCCTTGTTGCTTCACAAGCTACTCGACCCCTATTTGAGTAAATTGACGATGCCTTTAGATCCTCCAGGTCGCTCACTTCTTGTAAAGGCAGCCATTCAACGCACGCCCCAGATCACAAATCACCTCGTGGATGTCCTTCGAGATGTTGTGCCCGAATCGATCAGCCGAGCTGTTCAAGACAAAACAGGCGGTAAGGCGATGATTGTTATTCCGCTTATTTATGCGGAAAAGCTTCTTGGAACACTGGTGACGGGTGGGGGTCGTCCTTCATTCTCCGAAGCAGAACTCGCCGCTCTTAAGATGTTTAGTGATCGGCTCTCGTTGGCACTCTACACAGCTCTCAAACAAGAAGATGCTGTTCACTCTCGAACAGATGAGGAATCCTCAAAGGCTTTATTCGCTGTCCAAGGTATTAATGATGAACTGTTCGGTCCTGGCAGCCTGATTGTCGTCTCACAGAGAGCTCTTCGGCATGTCATTCAATCTTTGGGTCTGACAGGAGGGTCAATTTATCGCTATGACGAAACTAGGAACGAACTACGGTACGTATTGCACGAATCAGGATTTGCAGCAGAAAAGATCAATCGGCTTATGGCCCCATTCCTGACGTCGCTACGACTACCTTTACATCAGAAGACTAAGAATCTTACTGCAAAAGCTGTTTTTTCTCGCCAACCTATTATTGGAACTGATCTTGCACTT
>CAYJMK010000125.1:0-2189 GCA_964371425.1 uncultured Candidatus Saccharibacteria bacterium | reverse complement strand
ATCAACCTAGGTAATTCCGGAGGTCCGTTGGTCAACACTGAAGGCGAAGTGATTGGCATTAACACAGCTGTGGACGGTTCCGGGCAACTGATTAGCTTCGCGATTCCGATCAATCAGGCAAAATCAGCGATTACAAGCGTAAAAGAAACGGGACGGATTGTGCGGCCATTCTTAGGTGTGCGCTACATCTTGAATAATGAAAAAATAGCAGCTGCGAACGATTTGACATTCTCCTACGGAGCGATTGTGTCCCGCGGACCGACGGAAAGTGAACGCGCGTTGGTGCCAGGTGGCCCGGCCGATAAAGCAGGAATCCTCGAAAACGATGTCATCCTAGAAGTGGACGGACAGAAAATCGATGCAGATCATGATTTGTCACCCCTTGTGGCCAAGTACACTGTTGGGGAAGTGATCACGCTGAAGGTCTGGAGAAAAGGCGATGAAAAAGATGTAAAGGTGACGCTCACAGAGCGGCCACAAGAAAATGCAGGCGCGGAAGAGAAGGAAGAGAAGGAATAACGCATTTTTATGACAGATCAGAACTTGAAACCACGACTAGTTCCGCCATCGCCATACAAATGGAATGCGAAACGAGTTGTTATTCTGGTCATCTGTATTCTTGCGGTGGGTGCGTTTGTCGCTGTCGATATTGCTAGTGTGTTTGAACCAAAGGTGCAGACAGAACCAACAGCTTCGGAAACGGCGAAGGAATCAGCACAGACAGAATCCACACCCTCCGTTGATCCCAAGCCTGTCGCGGCAGCAACAGAATCAAAGCAAGAGCCAGAATCATCTCCCGTTAATGCAACAGCTATGAGCGCCATCATTACAACCGCACGCGGAACAATCACAGTTGAGCTCGCGTCGAAAGCAGCGCCAAAAACCGTAGAGAATTTTGTGAAGCTGGTGAAAAGCGGCTTCTACGATGGGTTAGCGTTTCACCGGGTCGTGCCAGGCTTCGTCATCCAAGGAGGAGATCCATTAACGAAGGGGAATCCGAACAATCGCCTTGCGGGAACAGGTGGTCCAGGCTACACGTTTGCGGACGAAATCAATCCTGATTCAATCGGTGTCCCGGCAAAACAGATTGCAGAGAATAAGGCAGCAGGATACGTGTACCGCGACAATCTGACGTCTCTGCCAAACGTTCCGGGGGCGCTTTCGATGGCGAATAGTGGTCCGGACACGAATGGAAGTCAGTTCTTTATCATCACCGACGCGCCGCAGCTTCACCTCGACGGCAAGCACACCGTTTTTGGGAATGTAACCGAAGGTATGGATGTCGTTTTAAGCATCAAACAAGGCGATGTGATGACGAGCGTGAAGATTGTGGAATAATGGCTTAGATAAGGGTAAAAGTTGTAGTAGCCCCTTCGAGACTCTGAAGGGGCTTTTACTTGCCAAACGCGTGTTGACACGAATAGGCAAGTGTGTTATATTTCAGCCACTTGTGTAGCTGGGAGAACTGCCCAGAAACACCTGTGTTCGCTGACAACCGAAGATCAATAAGTATCAGATCGGTTAGTCAGTTTTTCGTCGGGCAGCCATGCCTAATTTCGGTCTGGGAGGACAAAATGGCACGTCGTGGAGATTCGGAGAATCAGGGCGGCAACAACAACGGAAAGAACAAGGGGAAGAAGAAGGACGACAGCCAGTCGCAGGCGGCCGCCGCCCCGGCCAAGCCCGCAAAGGTGCTGAAGCCGCGGCGCAAGCCGATTCACCGCGGCTCGGTCAAGAAGCGGGTCGAGGCGCAGCAGATCTTCATTCCGCCCCCGGTGCCCACGGTGGAGAAGATCGCGGTGCCGGCCCCGTCCGACGTGATCCTGGCGTGTTTCGCCGCCGAGGGCTTCACCAAGCCCTTGGAGGGTGACGCGCGGTACGACGCGGGCCGGATCGGTCAGGTCAAGGATGCCCTCCGGGGCAACACCGAGCTCGATGAGGCGGGCATTGTGGCCGCGATCGGCGAGATCTTCAACTGGTGGGGGCACCAGAAGATCCACACCCGGGTGTCCGCGGTCAAGGACGCGCTCGGCAAGTACACGGACGCCGAGGGGCACTGCACGCTGAAGCTCGGCAAGAAGCCCGCGCGGCCCAAGGCGGCCAAGCGGGAGGTGGAGGTACCCAGCGACACGGTCCTCGCGTGCTTCATGCGCGCGGTGCTCACCAGCGACATGCTGCCGTTCACCGCG
>CAYJMK010000124.1:0-2196 GCA_964371425.1 uncultured Candidatus Saccharibacteria bacterium | reverse complement strand
ACAGGCGATCATCCACCAACCCGTTGCAGTCGTCGTCGTCGCCGTTGCAGAGCTCGGGCGTGGGGACACAGGCGTCGGGCGTCGGCATCTCGGCCGTATCCGGCTTGCTGTTGCTAACCTGTGGGCTGTCTGCCATCCCGTCACCGGAACTGTCCGCCGTCGCGCTGTCATCATTCCCACTCGTAGTGTCGTCGCTGTCACTCGTTCCGCCGTCGGTGTCGGTGCCCGCCTCCTGCACCTCCATCACCTCGGTGCCTCCCTCCGGCACGCCATTGGCGTTCCACTCCGGGAAGTCCGCTACGCACCCGGCCGTCAGACCTACCGCCGTCATGACACAAAGAACACTCAGGATCCGCTGCATGGGAAACCTCTCCCCGTTGGTTGTTGCGGATGCCGCTTATGCGACCAGACATTAAGACACAGATGCTTGTATTTTACAAGCTTCTTTGATTTTGAGTAGGCCGCGTAGACGTTCCGGTTCCTTTTGCCTAGGATAAGAGTACTTGTGAGCCCTAACGCATGATCTCCCATGTCGCTTATTTCATTTTCTGTTGTCGCCCCTGATGCCGCTATGCAGTCCAAACGTCCATCTGATGTTCGGGCGTTTGTGGTTTTTGCTTCAAAACCTGGGAAAAAGCTTGTTTTACCGTCTCCTGTTCAGCATGTCGACCGAGCATTGGGTGGTTATTTGACCCATCTCGCCACGGATGAATCATTTGAAGGAAAAGAAGATCAGATTCTTTTACATGCCACCAACGGCATTGGAGGGGCAAAGCGTGTTTTATTGCTTGGTGCTGGAGATAGAAAAGCTTTTTCGCTTGAGAGTCTTCGGCGACTTTCTGGGACGTTGGCGCACGCGGCTGGTCGTGTGGCTGGGACGTCTGTTTTGTTTGAGATTCCGTTCGATGCGTTGCAAAAGGAAACAACCGCGATAGACATTGGAGAAGCGATTGTTGTTGGTGCTGAGGGGGCGACGTATCGATTCCTGAAATACAAGAAAGAGCAACAGGAGAAAGAGGAGAAGCGTCGTCTGAAAAATGTCTTCATTCCGGTTGATGCCACACAGCGTACTGGATTGAACAAAGGATTTGTTCGTGGCCAAGCTGTGATGAATGCTGTTTGTTTGGCACGGGACATTATCAACGAACCTGCGTCTGTGATGACACCCCGCGGTTTCAAGAAAGAAGCAGACAAGGTGGCGAAACTGCCAGGTGTTTCGATGCGTGCGTATGACAACGCGGCTTTAGAGAAAATGGGCGCGGGTGCACACTTGGCCGTTGCGAAAGGATCGGATGAGCCTGCGTTTCTGTTACATCTTTCTTACAAGCCAACCAAAGGTCAGGCGCGTAAGAAGATTGCGCTGGTGGGGAAGGGGATTACCTTCGATTCGGGTGGTCTCTCCATCAAGCCCGCGCACTACATGGAGGATATGAAGAACGACATTTCCGGTGCTGCCACAGTGTTGGCGACACTAAAGGCGTGTGCGGAATTGGCCTTACCGATTGAAGTCCATGCACTCTGTGCGCTCGCGGAGAACATGCCGTCTGGGCGTGCGATGCGTCCAGGGGATGTGGTGTCGGCGATCAACGGGAAGACGATTGAGATTTTAAATACAGATGCGGAGGGGCGGTTGGTGTTAGCGGATGCGCTTTCCTATACTGGCAAGGAAATCAAACCAGATGTGATTGTGGATGTGGCGACGCTGACGGGCGCGGCGATGGTTGCGCTTGGGTACGCGGTGGCGCCGTACATGGGAACCGACAAGGAATTCTTAGAGCGATTCAAACAGGCCGGTGAAAAAACCGGTGAAGCGTGGTGGGAGTTACCATTAGTTGCCGAATACGGGAAACAGATTGAAGGCAACGTTTCAGATTTGAAAAATCTGACCAAGTCTCCGTTTGCGGGGACGATTACGGCTGGGTTGTTCTTGAAGGCGTTCGTTCCAGAAAACACGCCATGGGTGCACTGCGATATTGCGGGACCTGCGTTTACCCCAGAACCGTTGCGTTCGTATCTCCCATCTGGGGCAACCGGCTTCTCATTGCGAACGATTCTTGCGTTGCTAGAATCCTATTGTTCTTAGTGCGTTATTACATCGGCATGTCTGAAGAAGGTGCTGCAGCAAAACCAAAGATCGGAAAAGTGATCGTGAAGCGCGACACCTGTATTGGTGCGGCTGTGTGTGAAGCTCTCGCC
>CAYJMK010000123.1:0-2210 GCA_964371425.1 uncultured Candidatus Saccharibacteria bacterium | reverse complement strand
AAGCCCTCCAGTCACCCAGCCTCCAGTCTCTAGCCCCCAGAATTGCACACCGCTCCAGCCACAAACACAAACGCTCGCATGTCCCTCTGGACAAACGGGCTCAATCACACAAACCCGTACCTCATCGTGTCCAGGACCGACGTGGAGCGCGTGGACTACAACGGCAAATACCTGCACGATGCTTCCTTCACCTCCACCCGTTACCTCTCCTTCGATTCAACCAGCGTCAGTGCCGACAAAAGTGTTGAGCGCAACTGGCGGCAACAGTGCTCTCATTGATTTTCTCATTCAGAACGTATGTGTTGATTCAAATAACCAGCCCGTCAAAGGCGACCCTGCAACGTGTTCAAGTCATCGCGATCTGAAATTCGGTGAGTTTGTGCCATACATGCGAAACGATGCGCACGGCTCCACGGCGCGCAATATGACGAGTTATCCCGCACAAGCCTCCGATGGTTTACTGCGAACGATGCTGACATTTGATTTCGGCCCCGCCGTAAGCGGCGCGTTCCGAGATGCGGACGGGGATGGTGTGACGACGTTTACGGATGGAGGCAGTTTCGGCGAAGCGAATGGCACGAACGCATCGCTTGTGGCGACGCAAGATGGTGGCGGTTTTCAGTCGTTTTGGAATCCGAGCTGCGGGCATGAGGACACATGGGTATTGTTCCCGTTATCCGCAACAAAAGGCTCGGAAGGAAAAATATTTGCTCAGAACTCTATCGCGCCGACGTGTCCGACGAGCTTCGTAAACGGCTATAGTGCATGGAATTACTTTTTGTCGCCGTTCACCTACTCGAGCGGAAAGACACTCGACACGATCTATCAAAAGACGGTGACGACCGATGCCGCTGGGAATAATATCGGTGATCATATCGAAGTCGCGTATTTCACGAAAGAATACGGTGCAACTCGTTGGGAGTCGTGGAACTTCGGCGACGGTGCGACACAGCAGGGTTGCAATGGCGCTGATCATGCAGACCTAGGATTCGGTCCGATGTACAGGCACTTTTGCAGCGATCTCACGTTCTATTCCGCGCTCGACGTTGCGTACAATCCTTTGACGAATCCGTACGGGCGCGAATTCGTCTTTTCTAAAAATCTTCTCTCGTCCGGCGATTTTGCCGGGGTCACGATCGGCTCGTGGCAGCAATGGGCGAATCCAGTCACTGACTGGCAAGTAGTGAAGGATCCAGCGACGAATAATGCGTATCTCGCATTTGCATGCTGGAATGGTTGCTCAAATAGCGCTCGTGGCAGCGTCTATCAGGATGTCGATGTGTCGTCGTTGCGAGGAACCCTCACGTTGCGATTCGGTGCACTGCTAAAGGCGGCGAACGCTGCGCACGCTTCGATCACTTTATATTTCTACAACACAGCAGGCACACACATCGCAGAGACGTCACTCCCGGAAGCCGTAATCGGGACCTCGTGGCAGCATATCGACGGCACATACATCTGGGACTTTAATTCCAAACCACTCTCAAAGATTCGTTTCCAGATATACATACCAGACGGCGGCATTCTTTACATGGTAGACGAAGCATACCTCACACCATCCATATGAAAACGAGAATCATTCGAATTGCTATTGCCCTTGTCGTGATGATTCCATCTCTTGGTCATGCCGCGACGCTTGCGGAACTCCAAGCGCAACTCGCGGCGCTGCAACAGCAGATCGCCATACTGCAGACGCAACTGCCGCAGCCGCCTGCGGCGGCTGCGGCCTCATGTCCCAATCTTTCGCGCAATCTTTCGTTTGGCTCACGCGGAAACGATGTGACACAACTCCAACAATTTCTCATCTCACAAAACCTTCTTGCGGCAAATTCCGCCACGGGATTCGACGGGCTCACCCCAAGCGGCTACTTTGGCCGTCTCACGCAATCTGCCGTCCAATCCTTCCAGCGCAGAAACAACATCGTCTCGTCGGGAACTCCCGCAACGACTGGCTATGGCGCGGTTGGGCCGCGCACGCGGACTGCCATCATGAAAGTGTGCATAGGAAGCGCGAACCTCGGAGCATAAGGTGTCAGGAACCTTTTTCATTTTTGCGCACGCATGATGGTACAATCATCCGATGATTTTGGACTTGGTGCAGACACTGCTTCACAAGCGGGGGATTACGGGCGCGAACGAGAAAGAGAAATTCTTGAAGCCGGATTTTGCGTGATACGATGCAACGATGGAAAAAGATTTTGACCGATGGA
>CAYJMK010000122.1:0-2223 GCA_964371425.1 uncultured Candidatus Saccharibacteria bacterium | reverse complement strand
GCCGCGGTTGTTTGGCAACGCCTCGGTTAAAGGACTTCCCGGGAATCCCCGCGCTGTCTATACTCAATCAGCCCTCTCTTTCTCTGCTTGTAAGCCCGCCGCTATGCCGATTGCCCACGCTACTACCGCCACCTTTCAACAAGAAGTTGTTGAAGCGTCTGTTCCGGTCATTGTCGATTTTTGGGCTGAATGGTGTAGTCCCTGCAAGTTGATCGCGCCGATCCTGGAAGAAATCGCTCAAGAACGCAACGACGTCAAAATCGTCAAAGTGAATGTTGAAGAATCGCCAGACCTAGCTTCCCAGCACGGCGTGATGAGTATTCCAACGCTCATGGTTTTTAAAGGCGGAAAGAGAACGAATCAGATCGTCGGATTGCAGCCAAAAGAGAACATTCTTGCAGCTCTCGCCTAGTCGCCAAAAACAGCTCTCCGCCATGGACTACGCCTCGCTGATCCCACACTTCGACAACGTCCTCCCGGAGTTTTTGGACAAGAAAAATCGCTTTCTCCTTGCCAGCGACCGTCCAGCCGCGCAGGTGAAGCCCTTAGAAGATGCCCTTAAAGGTGCCGGGTACGACGTCGCAACGGTCACGTGTGGTTCGGAAACAAAAACCGGCCCCGACGCCACCTGCTTGGCAGGTTTCAAAGAACACCGCACCAATGCGTGTGTCGCTGTTATTATGACGCGACCAGAAGGCAGCGTCGCCGCCATTCAAGCCGCTATGGCCGCAGGCATCGATCGCATTTGGCTCGATACCGGGAGCGAAACATCCGAAGCCATCGCGTTCCTTCGAAAAGCTCCGATTCAGTCGGTGTACCAAACACCGCTCGCCCGCGAAGCGCTCAACCAACCTGCGAGCGACGCGACGAAGTACGATCGGAAAGACAGCTGACAGCATGCTGTGCGGTCCGTCCTCGCTGCGTTGATAGCACTCGTTCCTGGCCTGTTTTGGGCTTGGTACTTCTTGCGCCAAGATCGTGCGCGTCCAGAACCGGTACGACTGATTGTCGCGGTCTTTTTTTGGGGCGCACTCGCAACCATTCCGGCGATTGCCTTCGAGTTCGCTGCGGATTTCTTTTTCCCCTATTCTGATTCGACCAGTTTAATCACAGCGGCTCTTTCAGCCCTCCTGATCATCGGTCCGGTAGAAGAGCTTCTGAAATATCTGGTTATCCGAGAAGTTGTCACGCGCAATCCCGCGTTTGATGAACCCATCGACGCCGTTATTTACGCGATTATTGCGGCGCTCGGGTTCGCGACGTTTGAGAATATTCTCGCGGCCCTTGTATTTGGTCAAGATGTCGTCATGGTCCGATTCGCCACAGCAACACTCCTCCACGCAATTGCCAGCGGAATTGTTGGATACCATCTCGCCCTTGCACGATTCGGAACGAAGGGTTCAAAACGCGGTTTGGTTGCGCAGGGACTGGTGATCGCCATTATCTTGCACGCGCTGTACAACACGATTGCCAGTACAGACACCATCTTTACGATGCCAATGATTGCAGTCGTGCTCATTTCCATGTTCCTCCTGCTCTCACGCGGCATCAAAGAATTACGGAAACTTCCGACGAACTGAAAAGTTGTCCACGTGCTTCCTGTGTGGCGTGATATACTCTGTCTGAAAATGTTATTGACCATGTATGAAACCACGTTCATTTTTCGGCCGCCTTTCACGTGCCAGTGACCTCGCTCCGGAACCACAAACTGTAGAAAGTGAAGTGATGGTGATGGAACGTCCGGAACCAGTCGCACAACATATTGAAACACCCGTAACGCCTGTTGCGACTCAGATGGAGCCAGCCGTTCAAGAACCTGTTCAAGCGCAAAAAGAAGAAACGCCGGTTGTTCTGGCTGCGACCACAGCAACACCCGCGGCTGTAAAAGAGGGTGACGCGTATGACGAATGGGATGCAGAAGTGGAAGGCCAACTCACCATCGATGTGTACCAGACAGAAGAAGCGATCATGATCAAAAGCACGATTGCTGGCGTAACCGCAGAAGACTTGGACATCTCTATCGACAACGACATGGTTTCGATCCAAGGCGAGCGCCGCAACTGCGACGAAGTCTCGGAGAAAAACTACTACTACCAGGAATGCTACTGGGGCAGCTTCTCTCGCTCCGTGATCCTTCCATGTGATGTGAAAGCAGATGAAGCTCAAGCCGACCTCAAAAATGGCATCCTCACCATCATCTTGCCAAAAGCGTACGCAACACGC
>CAYJMK010000121.1:0-2233 GCA_964371425.1 uncultured Candidatus Saccharibacteria bacterium | reverse complement strand
GAAGCCGTTTTACTGTTATCACTCACTGTTGCGACGACATCTTTGAATTCGTCACGACTCAAGAATTCTGAAATCGATTGATAATCTGAAGGTGTGCTTGCCTTAATTTTCAAAGAGGACTGCAACGGATTGTCGTCAAGTGCTTCAAGAGCGTCTGCAATCACGGGATCATCGCGGTGTCGTTCTTGAAACTGCTTGAGAGCCTCTTCCTTCGAAACAAAGGTCACTTGCTGAACATCTGAACGTGTTTGTAAACGCGCTTTGACCACATCGGCTTCTTCCAGCGTGACGTCCGGCGAAAAATAGGCGGACAAGTCAACCTTATTCTCAACAACTTTGAGAGCACTCTGCGCAAGCAAATTCAACAAGATGAGCGAACTTCCCAAAAAGAGCGCTAGCAAGACAGCGAAGGTGGTCGCAACGGAGAGCCAAATGTTTCGCCAAAAGGCAGAGAAGGCAAACTGGAAAATGCGGAGAAGGGTGGTCATAGATGCACAATCAAATGACGTATTCCCCTTCTTCTTGGTCACGAATCACGCGGCCACTGTCTAACGTGATCACGCGCCGTCGAAGACGATTCACAATGTCGCGGTCATGCGTGGCAAGCAGAATCGTCGCGCCTAATTCATTGATCTTCAATAGGACTTCAATGATTTCCCAGGCGTACAGAGCGTCCAAATTTCCTGTTGGTTCATCGGCCACCAACAATTTTGGTCGATGCACGAACGCGCGCGCAATTGCGACACGTTGTTGCTCCCCACCAGAGAGTTCATGTGGGAAGCGTTCTTCTTTTCCAGCGAGACCAACCAGAGCTAAAACGCGCGGAACTTCTTCAATAATCCGCCGGTGAGAAGCGCCTTGCACCACCAACGCAAAAGCAACGTTCTCAAAGACCGTCTTTTTAGGAAGCAATCGATAGTTCTGAAACACAATCCCAAGATGCCGTCGGAAAAACGGCAGATGCCGTCGTCGGAGTAGCGAAACATTCCACCCATTCACAAACAATCGACCAGATGTCGGGTGTTCGTTTCCAATAATCAAGTTAATCAAGGTGGATTTTCCTGTGCCACTGCGCCCCACCAAGGAAACAAATTCCCCTTCCCGAATCGTCAGATCAACCGCATTCAAGACAGGCACGTTTGAGGAAAACGTTTTCTCGAGCTTTTCTGCCTGAATAATTGGTCTGTTTTCCTGGGTGACACGTGTTGTAGCCGTTCGGGCAGCACGATGCGGCCGCGAACGAACGCGCGAAGCCGTCTGTGCATCAGGCGCAGCACTTCGGACGCTAATCGTTGTTCGTGTTCCGGGATTCACGTTCGGCATGTCTGCGTTTGAGTTCGGCATCAATAAAGACATCTATCGCTCCGTCGAGAACGTTGTCAGGATCAGAAGCTTCCGTATCGGTCCGATGATCTTTCACAAGCTTGTACGGATGTAGGATATACGATCGGATCTGATTTCCCCAGCTCGGCGCTGCTCGACCACCTTGAATTTTACGTAATGCCTCTTCGCGTTCGGCTAATCGCTTCTCTAAGACACGCGCTGCGAGGATCCGGAGAGCAGATTCTTTGTTCTGCTGCTGAGAACGTTCGCTCTGACACATGGCAACCAGTCCTGTTGGCACATGCGTCATGCGCACCGCTGAATCTGTGGTGTTCACATGCTGTCCACCGCGCCCACCTGCGCGGTAGGTATCGATTTTGAGATCGTCTGGATGAATATCTGCCTGGGCCGCTTCAATTTCTGGTAACACTTCTACGGAAGCAAACGATGTCTGCCGCAAACTGTCGGAATTAAAGGGAGAAAGACGAACCAGCCGATGTGCCCCGCGCTCTGCAGACAAGAATCCGTAGGCGTTTTCTCCCGCCATTCTTAACGTCACAGATTTAATCCCCGCTTGTTCTCCTTCTGAACGGTCTAACGCTTCTACCTTCCAGCCACGTCGTTCCGCAAAACGGAGGTACATGCGTTCGAGCATCTGGGCCCAATCCATAGCGTCCGTTCCACCGGCTCCTGCTTGGATCACTAAAATCGCGTTGTTTGCATCGTACGGGCCAGAAAGGAGCGCTTCGCCCTCACTCGCATCGACACGAGCCCGCACAGATGCAACACGCCCAATCAGTTCTTGAGCCAATGCTTCGTCTTCGCGCGCCAGATCAGAGAGCTCGGTGAGTTCATCCGCTTCTGTTCGAAGGCCTTCCCACAAACCCACCATCCGGCGCAAACGCTCAAT
>CAYJMK010000120.1:0-2369 GCA_964371425.1 uncultured Candidatus Saccharibacteria bacterium | reverse complement strand
TGTCGAACGCCACAGAGCCGAAGACTAAAATAGATGAAGAAGAAGGCATAAAATGCGATTAACGTTCTTTGAAGGATTGCTCTAGCTGCGCACGTTCCTCCACTGGCAATAAGAAGCCATCCATCCCTTGTGCGTTCCGTTGACGAGTGAGTTCGTGGAGCAAAATAGCTGTCGTAACAGAAAGATTCAGGCTCTGGCACATCCCACGCATAGGAATCGTGATCCGGCGCTTAGCGCGTATGAGCGCTTGTTCTGAGAGACCGCGCTTCTCATTGCCCATCAAAAGGGCCGTTTTAGGCTGAGTAAAGTGTGCAGACCAGAGCGATTCTGCATCTCCCCCAATAGCAGTTGCAACAGTTTCGTATGCTTCCGCGTCAAGCGCTTCAAAACAGGCATTGAGCGAATCGAACACACGAAAATCGATCCACTTATTTGCGGCAGTCGATGTTGCCTTACCGATCAAGCGTGGATCAAAGGCTGTTTCTTTCTCAAACACAAGCCAGACCTCCTGGAATCCAAACGCATCGCACGTGCGAAAACACGCCGCTGCATTATGCGGATCATGAATATCTTCCAAAACGAGAATCCCCTGTTGACGTTGTTGCGCCACACGGGAAAGTTTTGCGGAGCGTTCGGGGGTGAGGGGCATGCAGGAGGTTCAAAGCGCTGTAATCGGCCGAGCCTGCGTCAGGTACAACACATTGTTCTCAATCGCCCATTCGATGTCCATCGGTTTCCCATAGTGTTCTTCAATCCGCTTCGTTACATCTGCAAGATCCTGAAGCTGTGCGGGGGTGAGTTTTCGCTGGGATTGTTTTTCCATCGGAACAGGCTCCATCCGAACCCCGCCTTCTGGACCACGGACGGCCCATTCGGTTTGTTCACTAATGCTTTCGCTCAAGACAGAACCATCTTCCTTTTTTACCACATACGTATCCGGTGTGATGCTTCCAGAAACAACCGCTTCGCCTAATCCCCAGCCACCTTCGATGACCATTGTTGAGACATCTTTTGTCACGGGGTGGACAGAGAATGCAACGCCAGCAGCATCAGACGCAACCATTTTTTGAATCACAACAGCCACAGAAACATCTGTAGCGCCGAGTCCACGTTCAAGACGATAAAAAACAGCACGTGATGTGAAAAGAGATGCCCAACACTTGCGAACGTTTTCAAGAAGCGTGGCCGACGTTGTATTCAAATACGTCTCAAGTTCCCCTGCCCAAGAGTTCGCTGCCGAGTCCTCCGCGGTGGCACTGGATCGAACAGCAACAAAGGTCGCGCCAAGATCAGTGTGAGCCTTCTGAATAGTATGAGCGAGATCCTTGGGAAGTTCTTCGTTCAAAATGAAAGCTTGTAGTGCCTCTGCAGCCTTACTGACATCTACCGCATCTTCGGCAGAGAGCGTTGCTAGTGTTTTTGAAATCGTTTGTGTAAGTCCACATTCGTCCAAAAACGTTTGGAACGCCTCTGCGGCAACCACAAACCCAGGCGGAACCGGAAATCCCGCACGCGTCAGTTCTCCTAACGAAGCGCCTTTCCCACCTGCCTGTGCTACATCGTTTTTAGAGAGGTCTGCAAATGACAAAATCAGGCGTGTCGCGTCCATATACCCCCTTTCTGCCATTTTAAAGCCATTCTGTCAAAAAAGAAGTTTCCATACAAGATGTTCTACATGACATGTTTGGCTGAGTTCCTCATATGCGTGAGATGTAGAGCCTTTTTTCGGTTCGTTGAAGCGTTTTCTGTGAAGGAAAGGAGATACAGAATCCCCGTTCCAAGAGAGAGAAGGAGGCCAAGGAAGGCTGGTTGATAGAAAAGGACCCCCATGCCCCTATGCGTCCATGTGGCATCGGGGAAGGGGAAATGAATCAAGAAAAGGGAAAGGGAAACGGCTAGAAGAAGCCCGAAACAAAACCGAGAACGATCATGCTGCATCCGGGCAACAACAGCAGTAAGAAGGAAAAGCTGTAATGGTATGGCGAAAATCAGATAATGGACCTGGCCGATCCCCGAAAAAAGCGTTGGAAGCATGACAAACAGACCAAAAACGATTGCATCGGAAAAGACAGGAAGCTGACCAGAGGGAAAACGAAATCGGACCACAAGAAAAAGGCTGAGCATGCAAAGGATAAGGAGGGTGAGCGACGCATGACTCGTTGTGCTTCGTGAGAGGACGAACCAGGGAGTCGTGTGGGCATTTTTACTGAACGCACGTGCGAGGAATCCGTCGAGTGTAGGATTTTCGCGGGAGCTTGCATCCGTAAACTTCCTCGGGGACGTGTCGAGTTTTATGGTTTTAGCGTTGAAGGCAAGATGCGCGTTCCAAGCTGCGATTGCACTAGAGAGACCGAGACAGAGCAGCCCTC
>CAYJMK010000119.1:0-2425 GCA_964371425.1 uncultured Candidatus Saccharibacteria bacterium | reverse complement strand
GTTATACAGAAAGTGCTCCATGTCACTTGTTCGTTTCTTCCCGACTTTGAAATGGAAGAAACTTTGCCATAAAGCTGGTAAACTGCGCATCGTGGACACACTCCCTATCATTAATCGAACATACGATCTATACAAGGTTATTGTCGAAATGACAGAGCACATGGAGAAACAACGACGGTATTCCATTGGAAACAGCCTTGAGAAGACCGTTCTTGATATGCTCTCCGAGCTTATCATGGCAAAGAACGCACCCAAACAACTCAAGGTGGGATATCTTCTCAAAGCAAGTGGTCATCAGGAGATTGCGATTCTGAAACTTCGGCTCTGTCTCGAGCTTAAGATCGCAAACGAAACACAAATCTTCCAGGCACAGTCTGCTCTGGAAGAGATCGGAAGACAGCTCGGCGGCTGGTTGAAATCGGTTTCTACACCCTGACCCTCCACCACGGACGGGACCGCATCATCGGAATTCTCATACCTAGGGTTGTCCCTGTCCGCGTTGAACTGCCCATTGTCGCGATTCCAGTAGAAGTTGCCGACGTTCCCAGAAGACGATGCCGATGCTGCCTTTCTGTAACGATACGATCAGCCGCAGCCCGACCGTATATGCATTGGATTGCTATTTTCATCCCTGTCGATGCCTTTGGAGAAGGCAGGGATAGACAGCACTCAGTCGTGAGGGGTGAAGGTGATAGAAGCAGAGGAAACGTCTGGCGTATGCAGTTTTTGCTGCAATGCAGTACAGACACGGTCTCCAAGGCTTCCTGCGGCAGCCTGCACCGAGACAGGTGGCTATTCACCGCATTAAATGCCCGATTTCACCCAGTCGCGGAGCGAAAATCAAAGTAAAAGATCAGAAGAAAAGTCAAAGACCGAGGATCAAGATACCCTCACCACGGACGGGACCGCACCACCGGAATCCCCATACCCAGGGAAGTCCCCGCCCGCGTAGAACCGCCCAACGTCGCGAGACCAGAAGAAGCTGCCGACGCGCCCAGAAGACGAACGCGAGCCACCAGCTCGTCTGGCACAGTCTTCCATGCTGTTGTAGTCAGCTAATACGCCTCCTTGTGTTCTGTGCATCTCAAGAGTTGCGAGAGAAGCACTGCCAAACAACGATTCACACTGTTCGAGTGCGTATGCTGGATTGCTTCTCAGCAAAGCTTCCGTATCGTTTACAGATGATCCTCCTGTGCGCTGGTGGCGCGTAAGAGCATCATTGTCACTGCCAGATGTTCCTGTAACAACTGGTGCGCTATCACCTTCTGGTTGATGAGGAATGGTAAGTGCACCATCCAAAATCACTATGCGGTGTGCTCTGGATGGATCATTGGCAACAACCGCTTCCTGAGATTGCAAACCACTTGGTGTCTGAAGGAGATGACCTCTAGGATTTTTCCATCCATCCCAACAGTACGCATCTTTCAGTGTTACGCCCTCGCGGAGCAAGCCGTTCTGTTCTACTTCTGGATCTCCAAGAGAGAACAACTTCCCCTGCTTTCCGTATTTTCTTGTTTGCTTATCCAGAGCTTCGATGATCGAGCCGAAGTTCGCGCCTGTAAGCTCAACATGCAGGTCGGGCTGGAAACCAGTTTGTTGATCTGCGCCAAGCAGCTTCAGTTTCGCCCCAAGCAGGGCAAGCTGTTCTGGTGGCATACCTTTTACCGCATCAAGAAATTCTCGGTATCCAGGAAAAGGAACAGGATACTCTGTGCCGTCTGTGGCAGTGAAAATATTTCCTGGTTGACCCCCAACTACATTTGGCTGCACGAGTTCACACTCAAGGCAGTCCTGTCTCAATTTTCCCAGCTTCTCCTCAAATCCCAACTGCTCCATGAGTTTTTCCACTGGACCAAAATACTTGGCGAGAGATTCTACGTTTGAGCGAATTTCAGCGTTATACCTCTTCGAGACACCCAGTTCATCAAGAAACTGCTCCAGTTGCTCAAATTTTGCCTGTTGAGGATGCGTGGTTTCAGATGCGTCTTGTACTATTTCATCCATAATAATGATGGGAAAAAGGAGAGCATTCTGACCCTGTTCATTGGAAATGTCAAGGTCAATCCGATGGAAATTCCTGCATCGAAAAGCCGACTACAGGATACAGAATGTAGTAGTATTGCCAATACTCTTTCGTAGCAATTCACCTGTTATCATCGTTAAGAGCGAAAATTTTGGCGTGGCGAGTTCGCAGCGCGTTCGACCCGATCATTTTCCGCACTCTTAGCAGTTTTTCTGGAACGAATCGGCCAGCCGTCGCAGCGAGCTATGGCCGGCAAGCGCGGGCGGGGCTGGTTTTTTTTGGGCGCGCGCAGCCCCGCCCGCGAGGGTTATGCGCTACAATCCGTTCGAGCAGCTTCCAACAAGCTGCACCAATCTGGAAAACTTGCGCGATCTTGCAAAACTCGCCACCCGCGCGCGGCTT
>CAYJMK010000118.1:0-2429 GCA_964371425.1 uncultured Candidatus Saccharibacteria bacterium | reverse complement strand
CTCAAGCGGAAAATGGTCGCGAATCCAGACGTGATTCTGCTCGATGTGGAAGAGCGAGAAGCATTTCTTGCACAACACATTCCCGGTTCCATCAATATTCCGTTTAATGAAATCAATGACCGGCTTGTCGAAATCCCAAAGAGTCGAGAAGTCATCGTGAGTTGTATCGGGAATGACGTTCAAACCTGCCCCCTCTCAACGCGAGCGACGCGCGCACTGATTGGAAAAGGATATAAGAATCTTCTCGATTATCGTGGTGGTGTTGAAGAATGGAAAAATGCTGGGCTACCAATTATTACCAATGCAGAAATCCATGTCCGAGCGGAAGGGATCGAGACGCTCCATACACGGATTGCTGATCGCGAAGATATCGTGATTCTCGATGTCCGTGATGTAGCGATATTTGTAGATGGTCACCTTACATCAGCGTTTCAGGTGGAATTCACTCGCATCAAAGAAGAGTTACTGCGCCGCCCTCGTCACAAAGAAGTTTTCGTCTATGACGAAGCAGGGAATCGCAGTAAACTCTTTGCTGATGAACTCGTACGAAACGGTTATATTCTGGTTTCGGATGTACCGGATGGTTTGAACGGATGGCGCGCGAAGGGATACGATCTTGAAAAGTAGAAGACATGCGGTAAACGAAAAGCGTCTCCCGCGCAGGGAGACGCTTTTGACCAGAGCGTGAAACACTAGGTCCCCGCTTCCCAACTGCCCAAGTATTGCTTCTGTTCCCCGGTGAGACGGTCGATGCAGATTCCCATCGACTTCAGCTTGAGGGTGGCGATCAACTGGTCGATCTTCTCAGGAACTGGAATAACCACGTTCCCCATCTTCTTGTGATTCTTCACAACGTATTCCGCGGATAACGCCTGGTTTGCAAAACTCATGTCCATCACACTCGCCGGGTGGCCTGTGGCAGCTGCCAAGTTCACCAAGCGTCCTTCGGCGAGAACACGTACGCGGCGACCGTTTGAGAGCGTGTATTCCATCACGTTCACGCCTGTTTCCTTCTTCTTTTTGGCCTTCTTTCGGAGTGTCTCCAAGTCGATTTCAACGTCGAAGTGTCCCGAGTTGCAGACAATCGCGCCATCTTTCATCTTCGCCATGTGTTCATAGCTGATGACGTGTTTGTTGCCCGTCAGCGTACAGAACACATCTCCGAGCGGTGCGGCCTGGGACATCGGCATGACCATAAAGCCATCCATAGCTGCTTCGATGGCTTTTACGGGGTCGATTTCGGTCACAATCACATTCGCGCCCATCCCTTTTGCACGCATCGCAAACCCGCGTCCACACCAGCCGTAACCAATCGCAACCACCGTCTTACCGGCGATCAACATGTCCGTAGCGCGGATAATGCCGTCGATCGTGCTTTGGCCGGTGCCGTAGCGATTGTCGAAGAGATGCTTCGTTTTTGCCTCATTCACGGCAACAACCGGAAAGAGTAGTTTGCCAGCTGCCGCAAGAGAACGAAGACGAATCACGCCTGTGGTTGTTTCTTCCGTGGAGCCAATGATTTCTTTCGCTTGGGAGACGCGCTTTCCGTGCAATTCAGAAACAAGATCAGCGCCATCATCCATGGTGATGTGCGGCTTGTGGTCGAGTATGGTTCGAAGGTGTTTGAAATACGTCGCGTGGTCTTCTCCTCGGCGTGCGAAGACAGGCAACCCCTCTGCAACAAGCGCTGCAGCGACGTCGTCTTGTGTTGAGAGAGGATTGGACGCACAGAGCAAGACATCAGCACCACCAGCCACTAACGTCCGCATCAGAACACCTGTCTCTGCTGTGACGTGGAGACAAGCGGCGATGCGAATGTTCTTCAACGGTTTCTCTTTGCGGAAGCGCTCTGCAATCGTCGCAAGGACGGGCATGTCACCTGCAGCCCAGTCGATACGACGCTTGCCGTTTAGAGCAAGGGACGGATCGGTAATATCAAACGCAACAGAATTCGGCATAGCGGTGAGGAAGGAAAAGAGAATTACGAAGGGAAAGCTTCTGCGAAGCGCTGGTTGAACGCTTCTATTGTAAATGTGTGCTCCTGGGTGCCCGCACATTCGACGGCATAGGCCGCTGCGGTGGCACCAAACTGCATACACCGCTCCAGAGTGGCATGCTCGGCAAGCCCCTTCAAGAGCCCAGCCCGGTAGGCATCGCCTGCTCCTGTAGGATCGATGGCTTTCTGGACTGGAACTACAGAGACATCTGTTAGGGTGCCTTTTTCCATCCCGTACGACCCTTTCTCTCCAAGCGTGACAATAAAGCGATCGCATTTCGAAAAAAGCTCTTCTTCGGAAGTGAGGCTAAGTTTTTCGCGCATGAGTGCCAGTTCGTAATCGTTCACAATGGTAAGGGACGCGCCGGAGAGAAGCGATTCCAAGCTTACTTTCGCCTGGCCTGGCAACGACTGACCAGGGTCCAAGATGTAT
>CAYJMK010000117.1:0-2449 GCA_964371425.1 uncultured Candidatus Saccharibacteria bacterium | reverse complement strand
ACCTTTGATTGAGGCGGTTAAGGTCCTGGCCAACAAGAAGGACGTGCCTTATCAAACGATGATGAAGGTCCTGCTTGCCGAGAAAGTTCGTGAGGAGCTGGAGTTGGATAGAGGGGAACGGAAAAGAGGCCAGCGAGGGAGGAAGAAAGGGCGCTTGACAGAGAAGGTCGTCGAGAGGATCGTCTTCGAAGATCGTTAAGCCTTGAGGCGCGCACAGCATCCACCGAACCAGCTCGACCCGGCTTTCCGCCTGTTTTGAGCAGGACAGTACCCGGAGCAAAAAAGATTCGCGTCCCCTTTTCTCGATTATGATGGAGCCATGCCTGAGAAACTGAAGCTCGATTTGTTCACCTTCGTGGCCGGGATTGCTGTTCAACGTGGTGACCCGATCCCCATAACATGCAATTGTGGCGGTGTGATAACGATCATGCCGCCGCTCCAAGAAGAATTAGTCGTCTGCCCGCGTTGCGAGTCGCGAATCAAGCTGCTGGTGTTGTCTGGTGACCCCGGATATGTAATGGGATGTGCTCCAAATGGCGAACCGATGCTGATACCTGTTCAGGGCAGTTCTGAGGAGAAGCTGAAAATATCGGCTGAAGAGCGGCAAAGGGCGTTGGGAGAGATTAGAAAACACTGGGAAGAGAAGAAACCCTGACGTGCATGAGCGACAAACCGACACTCATCAATTCAAAACACGAACGAATCGATGTAGACGAACTCATCGAGCGTTGCCGTTCCAATCCGAATCGGATACTGGCTGATGATGAAGTCGGGCTTGTGGTGTATGTCGGCGACTTGGACATCTACAGTGTAAGCGGGCTGGGGCACCCAGAGACGGGCGACCCGCCACCAGACGCGAGCGGGCACTGGGTGCAAAGGGTAACAGAAGTTTCCGTTATTCGGTTCGGCGGCACTGTTCGGCGACAGATCGGTTCAGTTGTAAAATCACTGTCTGCAGATAGCGTTTTTGTAATTCGCGACGGTGACAGCCTTCGCAAAGTGAAAGCGACAGACCTGAAACCCGGCATGGTACTTCGTACAGGCGAGAAGGTCTACTGGTGAAATTCAAGAACGACCTTGAACGAAGAACCTTTGAAATCGCGCAACGAGTCTGTGGTGATGCTGCGTCTATCGAACATAACAAGACGCTGCGTATCGAAGTTGCCACTACGCCAGAAGTGGCGTCCTTTGTTGGCCTACCGAAGAAGGAAATTGACCTAATCACAGCCGGATTCGAAAAAAGCCCCGACTTGAAAGTTCTCATCAGTTGCAAGGAGTATGGAAACTCGAAGGCTGAACCCGCTGACGTGCAGGAGTGGGCGGCAGTGGTTAGAACGATGAACAAATACTCGGGCGGCACGAAGTATCTGGGTCTGATTGTCTCTTCCAGTGGTTTCACCAGCGGTTGTGAACCTTGGGCCAGTTGTCACAACCTCGGCGTGATACCGCCGTTGAAAGGCAAAAGACTGAACTATCCCGCAGAGACATGCACTGAGATGTTCGAGCGAGTGTTGGTGGCATTCGGAAAGAGGCTGCATTTTCCCCACCACGATCTTCTTGAGGCTCCTCAGTTTTACGAGTTTGTGTATCACCTGACGGAAGCCTTTGAAGGAAGGGACGAGTCAGCAAGGGAGGAGCGCGGGCGATTGGGGTAACCGCTTCGAGCTTGGGTTGACCGACGACCTTATGCTGGCTGTCGAACCTGATCGGCTTCAGGTCTACAGAACTAGAAATCCTATGGAGCAGAATTTGCTGTAACGCGGTTGAAACTGGTGCGCTACTGGGTACTACAGCAATGTTGCGAGGGGAAAGAGAAAGAAGCAGAAGCCTATGCGAGGGGTCAAAGACGATCTATTTTCTCCCCTCCTTTCACGTTCACTAGGTTGGCGACCGTCCCACGGGGCGGAATTGATTGGATTGTTTGGATGACCGGCGACGGCTATAATTCGAGTAAGAGAATTGACGATGAACATAATTCTAAAAAGTACATGGTATAAGACAGAGCAAGCCGGGCGTAAAGCAGCGCGGAGGTCGGGTAAACTCTATGCTACGCGCTGTGGAAACCCTCTTAGTAAACGTGTCAGATTAAAACCGCCGAGGAAGCCTGCTAAGAGGGGATGAAATGAGTGATAGAATTTACTTTTCGAACGCCGACGCAGAGAACTGAAAGTGCTACGAGCAATCCTTCGATAGTTGACAGGACACCTCCGGCTTCGGCCTATTGACGGAGTACACCAATTAGTAGTACTGTTATTTATGATCACTCAGGTCGATATCCACGCGGTGGAAAAAGACCTGATGAAGACACCCAAGGCTTTAGTCATCAAATTTCAGAAGTGGGTCAGCGATATCGAGAAGGATGGCCTGGAGGAAGTACGAAAGGTGCGGGGTTGGGTGGCGTGCAGTCTATGTAATTGAGGGAAGCGAAGTGAAAATCGTGAAAGTTATT
>CAYJMK010000116.1:0-2502 GCA_964371425.1 uncultured Candidatus Saccharibacteria bacterium | reverse complement strand
GCCGGAGGTGTTGAAGTCGATGGGGGATGGGCGGCCTGATTCGGAGGGGGGCATAATAACGCCAAGAATACCGCATTTCTGCGGTTCTGGCTTTTCGTTCTATCCGTTTATCCTGAGGTGTCTTTCTTAGTCTTCCGCTTCCGTTTTCTCTTCTACGTACCCACATGCTTTATCCGCACAGACCACGGCGCCGTTGCGGCCTTTCCGTTTGACCAAGATTTCTTTTTCACACTGGGGACACATACGGCCAACAGGCTTCTCCCAGTATGTGTGTTCACAGTCGGGGTAGCGGGAGCAGCCATAGAACGCGCGGCCACGGCGGGATTTTTTCTCGACCACATCGCCCTCCTTGCATTTGGGGCACTTCACGCCCATCTTTTTCTCAACTTTTTTGGTGCCTTTGCATGCTGGGTAGCTGGTGCAGCCGAGGAACAAGCCAAAACGACTCTGCTTGATTTCCATCGGTTTGCCGCAGAGATCACAGATGATGCCCTTGTATTGTTCGCGGATGGCTTTTTCTTCGTCCATCGGCTCCGTGTGCTTGCACTCTGGGTAACCGGTGCACGCCTTGAATCGTCCAAAGCGGCCGTATTTAATGACTACGGGCTTGCCACAGGCAGGGCATTTCTCATCGGTCTTTTCGACAATCTTCTCAACGCTTTTCTCCTTCTGCTTAAGGTTTTTTTCGAATGGAACGTAAAATTCTTCCAGCGTTTTTTGCCACTTTTCGGTTCCTTCTGCGATCCCATCGAGTTTCTCTTCCATGCCAGCTGTAAATCCGATGTCGACAATCTCTGGGAAGTGCGCGACCAGAAGGTCATTCACCGTGAAGCCAATGTCTTCTGGGCTGAGCTGCTTATTCTCGCGCTTGATATACCCGCGGTCGATGATGGTCGAGATGGTCGGCGCGTAGGTGGAGGGGCGGCCAATGCCGTGTTCTTCCAGCGCTTTGACTAACGATGCTTCGCTGTAGCGCGGTGGTGGTTCTGTGAAGTGCTGTTCCGGTTTCACCTCTTTTGCATCGAGGTGTTCGCCTTCTGTCAGTTCCGGAAGGAGAATTTCTGAGAGTGGCGCGTACTCTTTTCCCTCTTCCGTATCGCGGTCTTGTTTTGGAAGGTCATCGTGGCTTTCGAAGTAGACCGCCAAATAGCCTTTAAATTTCACCGTTTGGCCTGTGGCGCGGAATCCGTACGTGCCAGCGGCAATATCAACAGAGGTTGCATCTAAAACGGCTGGTTCCATCTGGCAGGCAATCGTGCGCTTCCAAATCAGTTCGTACAGCTTGGCTTGGCGTGCGTCTAAGAACGGTCGGACTTCTTCTGGGAGACGCGACAAACTAGAAGGACGAATCGCTTCATGAGCTTCCTGTGCTCCTTTGCTCTTGGTTCGGTACCGACGTGGTTCTGGGAGCGCGTATTCTTTTCCGAATTGGTCGATCACGACGCGTTTGGCTTCTTGCAACGCGCGGTCCGACAAATTGACCGAGTCAGTACGCATGTAGGTGATCAATCCCACGGATCCGCCGTTCGCTTCGATCCCTTCGTACAGCTGCTGTGCGACCATCATGGTCTGCTTGGCGGAGAAGCCGAGCTTCCGAGCGGCTTCCTGCTGGAGTGTTGATGTGGTGAATGGTGGGGGAGGTATGCGACGTTTCTCTTTTTTGGTGACGCTTGTGACGGTGTAATCTGCACCTTCGAGTTGCGTCAGGATCTCTTTTGCTTGCTGTTCGTTTTCTATGGCGAGTTTATCGATGCGCTTTCCTTCTTTCGAAACAAGACGAGCGGGGAACGTTTCTTTTTCACCTGTGCACTTGGCGAGCAACGCTTCTACGTTCCAATATTCTTGTGCCTTGAACGCTTGGATTTCTCGCTCACGTTCGACAATGATGCGCACGGCAACGGATTGGACGCGGCCGGCGGAGAGGCCGTAGCGGATTTTGTGCCACAAAAACGGCGAGAGTTTGTATCCGACGAGGCGATCTAGGATGCGTCGCGCTTGCTGGGCGTCCACCAAAGGCATCTCAATCGTCCGTGGTTTCTCCATGGCCTCTTTGATGGCTTCAGGTGTGATTTCGTGGAAAACGATCCGCTTGGCCTTTTTGGCGTCTAACCCAAGTGCCTCGGCAAGGTGCCAAGCAATTGCCTCTCCTTCACGGTCTTCATCGGTTGCGAGAATGACTTCGTCGACTTTTTTTGCGGCGAGTTTGAGTTCTGCCAGAGGCTTTTTGGCCTTTGTTGGGATCATGTACGTCGGCTCGAAGCCTTTTTCTGGATCGACGCCGAGTTTGGATTTTGGCAGGTCTCGAATGTGTCCGTATGACGATTTCACCATCACGCTCTTCCCGAGCATGCGGGAGATGGTCTTGGCCTTTGTTGGCGATTCAACAATGACGAGGGAGGAGGGCATGCGTGCTGGTCGTGTTCAGTAAGGAGGTGGCGAGGGGCAACGAAATCGGCCGCAGTAGTACCCTGGTGTCTTCTGAGATGTCAAATACGGTTCTTT
>CAYJMK010000115.1:0-2518 GCA_964371425.1 uncultured Candidatus Saccharibacteria bacterium | reverse complement strand
AAAGATGACGATCAACTTTCCATGGAGATCCGTGGGCGCGACATGATTCTGGGTTTGCCAAAAACGGTTGTGATTTCGAGTAATGAAATTACTGTGGCGATGCAAGATACGCTGTTGGAAATGATTCAGGCAGTGAAAAGCGTCTTGCAAGAAACGCCTCCTGAGTTGGCGGCTGACGTGATCGACAAAGGCATGGTGCTTTCTGGTGGTGGTGCGCTGCTCCGTAGTTTGGACCAACTGATTTCTCAAACAACGGGCGTGCCGTGCTACGTGGCGGAAGAGCCGCTGCTGTGTGTGGCGAAGGGGACGGGTGTTGCGTTGGAGAACTTGGATTCCTACAAACGGAGCGTGATTACGACGCGGTAACTTTTGGTTTTTGTTCCGATCTTGTCTGAACTATGACGATCGGTATTGACGCATCTCGCGCGGCGCGCGCGCAGAAGACGGGGACGGAACAGTCCACTTTCTTTTTGTTATGCGCCCTCTTGGAGCTTCCGGAGGCAAAGACGCATCAGTTTGTTCTGTATAGCGATCTGCCGTTGCCTGAAGAACTTGTTTCTGGTTTTGACCATGTCGAAGAACGGCGCGTGTCTTCTGTGCGACCGTGGTTGTTGTCGTTCTCACACGCGTTGCAGCAGGATCGTCAGAAACTTGATGTGTTGTTTGTGCCATCCCATGTGGTGCCGTTCTGTTTACCAAAACGGGCGGTCACGATGATTCACGGGTTGGAATGGTTTCATGAACCATCGTCGTACACGTCTGCGGAACGGAGACGGCAAGTCTTTGCGTTACGCCGAGCTCTCAAAACCTGTGAAACGATTCTGACGCCATCGGCGGCGACGCAGTTAGATGTGAAGACATGGGCTACGGCGAAGCATCTCTCTGTTCCGCAACTCGAGGTGATTTCACATGGTCTTCCGGTTCTTTCTGCATCGCCAACGGTATTTCCGAAACGATTCGAAGAGACGTGGCTTGCCGAAGCTCCGTTTGTTTTCAGTCTCGGAACGCAAAATGCGCGGAAAAATCTTCCGTTTTTAGTTCGTGCATTTTTGCGCGCGTTTCCGGATCCTCAAGGACCCGTGTTGGTGTTAGCGGGTAGAGAAGGAAATGGGACGCCTACACTGCAGCAGACACTTCTCGACCTTCCGTCGGCGCTTCAGGGTCGTGTTGTGATGCTTAGCCGGATCAGTGAACAGGAAAAATCTTGGTTCTTGTACCATGCACGTCTGTTCGTCTTTCCTTCGCTTGCGGAAGGATTTGGGTTACCGATTCTAGAGGCGTGGCAAGCGGGCTGTCCGACGGTTGTTTCTGATTTGCCTGTGTTCAGAGAGGTTGCTCAAGACGCTGCGTTGTTTGCAGATCCTCACAGTGAAGATGTCTTTGCTCAAGTCTTGCAGAACGCTCTTGAACCTTCTGTTCGTGCGGATTTGGTGGCAAAAGGAAAAAGCCGTTTGACGGCTTTTTCGTGGGAACGATCTGCACGGCACGTTCTAGAACTCCTTACTCGACCGATTTAATCCTTTTGTTTTTGGAGTGGTTTGATATGAAGTGCGTCTAGTCTGCGACAATAGCTGGAAAAGCCTCTGTTGTGATGATTGGCGTCTTGTTGTCTTTCCAACCGTCGATGCGTAGTAAACGCTTCGTATCTTCTTTTCCAAGTTGTGTCACTGTTTCTTTTCCGAGATCTCCTACAAACGTGGCGCTTGCTGTTGATGTTCCTGTGATTTGTGAGGCGAAGGCAATCTTTTTTCCGTTCGGAGCAAAAGACAGATCTCCAACAGCATTGTACCTATCTGGAGCAGCAAAGGACTGCGTAGATTTTGTTTCATCGTCGATTGACATGACCAGTACAACGAGTCTGCCTGTGGATGACTTAGAAACGTAGGCCAACTTTGATTCATCTGCAGCGAGGGCAAGTCCCATTTCTGGAATGCTGAAGTCGGATGCCCCTGCTCCTTCAAGGATTGGTGCGAAGGCATTTGTTGCAAGTTGAAGTCGGTACAATTTTTGTGGTGCATAGTATGCAGATCCATCAGTTCCCACATCGGCGTTCAGAGAAAAACCGATATAGACGTTGCGAGCCGTCTGCTTGAAAATCTCGGATCTGAATTCGCCTTTGAGTTCTACAGAACCCACTTTGGTTCCATCACGTAACACCGAGAAAGTGGTTGTCTGGGCGTCTACATCGAACTTTCGTTCCATGGTGATGTCCGCGGCGGCCGTTGCTGCTTTTTTCTGCGAATCCGCGAGACTGGTTTCCAGTGCGGTGTTTTTATCGATTAACTCATTGATACGCCCTTGTAGCTCCGTTTTTGTATTTGCTACTGCTGCGTCACGTTCAGACTGTGCAGCGGGTGCCTGCCACAGATAAATGACGCCCCCGCCGATCAACAACCCAAAAAACGCTGCGAGTGAAATCCAGAGAGGTGTAAGATTGCGTCGTTTTTTGGGCTCAATAACCAGGCGATCAGGTTGCACGGTAGAACTTGGAATGGACATACAGTTGGTTTTACAGCGC
>CAYJMK010000114.1:0-2575 GCA_964371425.1 uncultured Candidatus Saccharibacteria bacterium | reverse complement strand
GTGATGCGGGCAAAGATATCTAAGAAGGAAACGAAAGAGTGCAGATTTTGGCTCCTGCGTAAGATCATCTCTCTTCCACGCACACAGACTAGATCGTGAAACCGGGCCCCCGAAAGGGGGTCTTTCGTTTGTGTTGTGCGTCGGTCGGAGCCGACAAAACAGCACGGATTGCACCTTCAAAATACGAGGAGGATCTCTATGCCTGCTGTCTTCAATGGTCGTGCTGCGTGTGCGGCACTCACTGCGTATCTGGTCGATTCTGGATATTGGGCGGGGGAACGGCGTTCGTCGCATACCTTCGTTTTGTCTCCGGATGTCTGTGTTCTCACGACTGTAGAACAGGCCGAACTGGAGCAATTGGCTATCGGCGTGCGGCAGTTTCTGTGTGCGCTGGAGCAAACGGTTGCTCTGGCTGCAGAAACGAATGCGGAAGGGACCTTGTGCCGGAATCAGGCATCGTGGCAGCTCTTTCGGAAGTTTTTGGCTGCAGGTGTGCCGCGTCACTTCGCCGATGTTCAGTTGCGGTACATGGGTCTGTTTGCAGGAGAGCTTCGGACGCCGGCGGTGAAACTGGATGTGGTTCGTACACAGAAAGGATTTCGTCTCATCGAAGTAGATGGGTGGAATCCGCGTGCGGCTGCCTTCACACCGATCCTGCATCGGCTCCTCGAGCAACTTTTGCCGTACAGCGATCTGCCGTCGGTGAAGACCTATCCGGGAGTCGTTCCAGTTCTCTCACATCAGAGCGATCGTTCTCTGTCGTCTCTCTTGATCATTCTGTCGCAGACTGAGGCATACTACGTCTCGGCTTACGAAGCCCTGGCTGCAGCGCTTTGTGAACGCGGTGTCTGTGTCGATCTGGTCACGGAAACGGACCTGGATGCTGCCGACGAAGTTCGTCGGCTCGAAACGGAGCCGGGACGGATGCTGTACGCGCTTCCGTCGATGCCTCGGACGAACAAGGATCGTCTCTTCCTGGCTTCTGCTGCTGCGCTGCAGTCCTGCTTGTTTCCACCGAAGCCGTTCTGGAGCAGCAAAGGTTTGCTGGTGCTCATCTCCGAACCGCCGCAATGGGTACAGACGGTGATGCAAGAATCTGCGTGTTTCTCTGAAGAAACGTGGCAGCAACTTGCGCGGCAGACGGCTCGGACCTGGTTTCCCACGGCCGAGGATGCCTGGCCGGTCATGAAATCTGTGCAGTCTTCCGGATGCCATGGCGTTTTTCTTCCGCCGTCGGAAAAGGAAAACGATCCTTACTTCTCGATGTATGCGTGTGCCGCACGCGGCGGAGGGACGGCGTTCGATACTGTGTTCCAGGAGCGTCTGCGGATTCAGCATCGTGCTTATCGCTTTTTCGGTCCGGATGGGCGCTTGCACAAAGCTTCGGATTTTCGGGAACGGTTCATCGTCCATATCGCTAGCAGTGCATCTGTTGTCCACATCCACGGTTCTGTCCTTGATATCGATGTCACGGCTCGTCGGCATGATCTGGTTCACGGACAACCGGACTGTCTCCAGTTCTTGGGTGTTCGTACTCAGGACTAATCGGAGAAGAGAAGACAGAAGAGCGGATGTGTCTCCGAACGCATCCGCTCATTTTTTCCTTCCTTTTGCCGTTTTTTTGCTACAATTCTTGCGCCTATGACGACTTCTGACCTCCAACATCTGCTCACCGCTACCTTGGTTTCTTTGCGTATGGAAGAGGGGATGGCGATTCCGGAAGGTTTTGTTCCCGACATTCAGACTCCTGGAAATCCCACACATGGTGACTACGCCACGAACATCTGTCTGAAGTTGTCTAAAACTCTTGGTGTCTCGTCCCGGGATCTCGCTGAGAAGCTGGTCCAGATTCTCAAGAACACAAAAGATGTTCAGTCTGATGCATCATTTGCTTCGATCGAAATCGCTGGGCCGGGATTTGTAAACTTTACGCTTTCTGCGAGCGCTCTTGCCGCAAATGCGGCGACGATTTTTTCAGAAGGTGATGCATATGGTCGGTCTACGACGGGTGCCGGTCAGCGTATTCTCCTCGACTTTTTTGGCGCGAATACGGCAAAACCTCTTCATATTGGGCACCTACGTTCTCTAATGATCGGACATGCGCTCTCTAACGCCTTTACTGCACAGGGATATGAGCTCGTGACCGACCCACACTATGGCGACTGGGGCGTGCAATTCGGCATTCTTCTGAACGCATTCCTACGGTTGTCTGCCTCGGAGCGGGAAGCAACCCTTGCAGCGGCTGATGCTGTGGACCGTCTCAATCTTCTCTATATTGAAGAGAACGCCCGTATCGAAACCGATCCCGCTGTGCGGGAAGTGGGAAAGGCGACGTTTGCCAAGCTTGAACAGGGTGATACAGAGCTGCATGGGTACTGGAAGCAGTTTGTAGATGCGAGCGCGAAGACGTACCCACCTGTGCTCGCATGGCTTGGAATTCCTCCGTTTACAGCGGAACTTGGGGAAGCGTTTGTGAGCGACAAAATGGGCCGAGAGATCGAAGAGGCGTTAGCTCACGGTGCCACACAAGAAGAAAAGGCGGTTTATTTTGATCTCGAAGATGTCAGCCTTGGGC
>CAYJMK010000113.1:0-2621 GCA_964371425.1 uncultured Candidatus Saccharibacteria bacterium | reverse complement strand
CGTCGCCTTTTGGTCAGCCCCTGTATAGACCAAGAGCCCATCTTTGGGATTTGAAGGCGCAGTTGTTCCACGTTTACGAACCACCATCGTAAACACGTCGTCGAAATCAAATCCATCTTCCCAAGCCAATCGCACACGACCTGGAAACGCCCCCACTTTCACATTCCGAACCGGCGTCGGTCGCTCCATGTCCGTACTACCCGGCGTTCGCACCACATAAACCGGTGCGGAATAGGTCCCTGAACGATCATACGTAAACGCCGCATACACATACGTTGTTCCAGTCAGCAAAGAGGTGTCAGTCAGAGAGGTACCCGTGCCACGAAAAACTTGAACGCCCGTCGTCGGCAGACTTGGCAAACCGACAGCACTGCGACGAATCAAGACGCCAGCGATGCTATTACTTGTAGGAGCTTTCCATGTCAAAGCCACAGATGTTGACGACACTACTTTTGCGGAAAACCCTTGTACAAGAGGAAGGGGTGAAACAGAAGTATTTGGAGCGCCAGGAATAGAAGAGACCGTGATAGGCGCAGAAACACTTCCAAAGGCATTCAAAACGTAGATGTTGTAGTAATACAGTTTGCCGTTTGTCACAGACGTATCGGTAAACGTCTGACCGGCATCATCAAAAACAACCGTTCCAGATCCAAAACTCTTTGGCGGGGTACCAGCTTGCCGATAAATACGAACTTTTACCAAGTTAGAAATAGAAGGATTTTTCCATTTCAAGACCACCTTTTTGTCTCCACCAACGGCACTGGCATGAGACACGGTGGGCGGCGGAATAGACTTAGGAGGAGCTAACATCATCGCTGCTGCATCAATCATGCCAGCACCATGATATTTACGACTGTAGTTTGGAAGATTCTTCTGTGCGGTACTTTGCAAACGTGCAAGCACATCCCCTGAATCCACCCCATCAGCAAGAAGAAGGGCTGCAGCGCCTGCCACGTGTGGACTCGCCATGGAGGTCCCTTGTAAAAATACAGCGGCAAATGTGCTCACATCACTCCCAATCGTCTGCTGCAAAATCCCATCTCCATAACCATCCCCATTTTGATCAACAGAGGTATCCCCACCTGGTGCGACAAGTTGAACCCCTGTTCCATAATTCGAATACGGCGCTGACGCACGATCGTATCGAACAGCACCCACGGCGATCACGCCAGGATATTTCGCAGGATATAACACCACCGGATCTCCTGTGCCGTAAATACCATCCCCACCTAACTCAACAGGAGCATCTCCATTTCCAACAGCAGCCACAACAACAATACCGGCATCCACAGCATCCGAAATAGCACTTTCCAGAACAGGGTCATTGACATAGGTCCCGAGACTCATGTTGATCACATCTGCACCATTCGCGATCGCGAAAAGAATTCCATCCGCAACATCAATAGAGTTGCCAGCACCAAGGGAGTTCAACACTTTAATCGGCATAATGGTGGTGCGGTAGGCAATACCCGCCATCGCAATGCCATTGTTCGTCGACTCCGCAATCGTCATAGCAACATGCGTTCCATGGAAGTGATCGTCATTCGGATGCGTGTCTCCGTTCACAAAGTCATATCCGGCCGTAAACGCTGTCTGAGCGAAGTCGGGAGCTTTCTTATAGGGACCGTAGTCCTCATAGGCAATACCGGTATCGATCACCGCCACAACAATCGAAGGATCTCCACCGTATTTGGGAGACGTGGTGTCTTGATCCCAAGCCGAAGGAAGATTGAGATGGTTGGCGTCAAAATTCCACTGAAGAGGAAATTGCGGATCATTTGGAATGAATGTGGCGGACACAATTGCATCCCGCTGCACACGCTCCACATCTGCTCGAGCAGCATAGAGATCGAGCATCTGGTCAACGGTCTTACCAGCAGGAACACGGACAATCTCATACCCACTTCGACTCGAACGGATACGTTCCCCACCCGCTGCTTGAATGGTTTGTGTCTGCGCTTGCGCTGTCACACCTTTGCGAAATTTCACGAGAAGATGATCCGTAGCGTAAAGTTGAGTAGAACCACCTCGCGCCTCAGAAGAAGGAAGAGGACGAATCGTAACAGGCGTAGAAGAAACAGAAGCGGCCTCTAACGGTCCACGAGGAAGAAATAAGAAAACAGCGAACAACACAGAGATCGCAGAGAAAAATCGGAGACGCATAGAATCAGATAAAGAAGGAGACATCGGGCAGATCAAAAATACGTCCGCTCATGCGTCTTCTTAATAATCGCAAACGCTTCTTCGGGTGTGTCGACAATCGTGAAAAGATCGAAGTCTTCAGCACTAATCATCGGATGTTCCACTTCCAACATGCTCTTGCGCATCCACGCAACCAACGGCTCCCAGTAGTCCTTTCCCATACAAATCGCCGGAACACGCTCCATTTTTTTCGTCTGGATCAAGGTGATGATTTCCATGAACTCATCAAGAGTACCGAATCCGCCCGGAAAATACACATACGCCTGAGCCGAAGCAGAAAGCATGGTTTTCCGTGTGAAAAAGTAGTTAAAACCCATCCCACGCTTCACATACAGATTCTGGCGCTGCTCGGATGGCAACTGAATGTTCAGACCGACACTCTCACCGCCTCCTTCATACGCGCCACGATTTCCAGCTTC
>CAYJMK010000112.1:0-2679 GCA_964371425.1 uncultured Candidatus Saccharibacteria bacterium | reverse complement strand
TGAAATATTAAAAATCTTGGCAAGTTGTCCGGGGATCCCTGAGTGCTTTCCACCCAAGTCTAAAAATACTCCGCCAAAGTCAAAAATAATGTGTTGTATCATGGCGTTATTATAACAAAAAAAATAAAAATAAAAAGAGGCTTTGTGTGATCTGCGCGCCGCCTCTATATCGTTCCCTGCGCCAAAATCAATTCTTTGATATCGTTGACAGTCTCTTGGATCAGGTTTTCTTTGCAAACAACGATGTTTGTAAAAAGATGGCTACGTTCCAAGTCTTCCTTACCTTCCCTGAGTCGGTCGGCAAGTTCTTCTGCCAAGATAGCCGATCTTCCCCTGATTCTTTTTTCCAGAATCGCAAGGGCTTGAACAAGTCCTTCATCTGAAGAAAGAACTATTTTCTCGACAGGTGACAGAAAAACCATCAAGGCCTTTCCATCTTGGATCTCCACCGCAGTTCGCAACTGCAAAGCGGAAGAAACTCCTACATCAATCAGAGCGAGATCGCTCTGATCCAGTGCATTCCTGTAAGAATCAACGGCTGTTCCGTAAAAATGACTTCCAACCTGCCGTTGTTCAAGAAACGCACTTGCTGATACGAGTTGACCGAACGTTTTAGGGGAAACGAAGCAGTGGGTCACACCCTCTTTTTCATCCGGTCTTTGGATCCGAGTCGTGTTCCTTGGCACCCTCAGAAAATTCAGCAACGGATCGGAAAGCAACGCATTGACCACAGTTCCTTTTCCGACTCCCGAAGGACCGGTGATGATGACCGTCAGTTTTTGCTGTTCGGCCATTGATAATCTCCTTTCTTTTGGTTTGAGTAGTCAGAGACAAAAAATGGCGGCTGGATAAAAATTCTCGAAGGAAATCAATCCAGCCGCCCCTCACATTCACGATCGCTCGGGAATGTTTTCGGTAACATGCGTTACCTGATCAAGCCCGAAGGCAAGATCGTAGAGTTTCGACCGTTCAGCCGCGGAAAACCCAGGTCCTCCGGGCAAGATGTGCCGGCCAAGAACGTGGACTACCTGTTGCTCGGTCATATTCTCCCTGAGGAGACTGTAATCCGAATAGATCGAAGGCCGCACTCTGATGCCTTCTTTCTTCAGGTAGTCGAACGTGGCTTCCGTACCCTCCACGGTTGTTCCCGGAAGCCCAACCACAATAAAGCAGTTGAGCTCGATCCCGTTTGCACGACACCAGCCGTAGAGCTGGTCGAACTGTTCTCGAGTCTGGCGCTTTGGCTTCGGCAGAGTATCGAGCGCCCCTTTTTCAAGAGTCTCAACGCCGATGCTGATGCGAAAGCACCTTGCGTCCGCCATGGCGCGCACCATCTCTTCATCTAGATGGAATTGAGTGGTGGTGCACTTCCACGGATACGCCACACCCTGCTCCTTCATGGTTTCACAGAGCTTGTGCACCCACGGCTTGTTCAGAGTGAACGTAGGAGCGTAGAATGACACGTACTCGAACGGCAGCTTCTCGAACGAATCCTTGATGTAGCTGACCGTCTCTTCCACCGAGATTCTGCGTTCTCTGAGTCCTTCACGCACCCAGACTTCGCAGAAATCGCACCCGACCGGACAACCGCGGGCCACGGGAACGACAAGCTCCATCCTGTCGGGAATTCCGCAGAATCGCCGCAGGTCGTTGTTGTAGAGAGCGTCGTAGCTGGCGTAGGGAATCTCGTTGATGTCGGGCAGGATCAGGTCAGTGACCGGCAACAACAATCCCTTTCCCTTGATGTCGATCCAGTCTGTGCCTTCGCGAACCGCCACGCCCGCCGGATATCCTTTCTCGTCCAGGTAGTCGAGAAATCCCGAAACACCGGACTCGTAGTCTCCACTCGCCACGATACCATTGATGTCGAACTGCCGGTAGTAACCGGGCAGACGCGATGACAATCGCCCGAAAGTGACGATCTTGCTGTGCGGAGAGAACTCGCGCACATACTCGACCATCCTCCCGAATCCCTCAACGATATCGAAATCGTTGAGGAGCACGATGACGTCGAACCGATTTTTCCGCAAAATGAGTGGTACGTCCTTCCATGTGAGGTTGAGCGTTGCCGACGCATCCGCAGCAGTGACCGTGTTTCCCTTCTTGCGAAGGTACGCTGACGTTTCGTACAGCGAGATGTGATGCCCTGCGTTGAAGTATCCTAAGACGCAGGGCTGGCTGGTTACCAGAATGTTTTTCTGGTTCATAATCGTCTCCTAATGGGTTGGGGTATGAGGAACATCGATTGATGCTCCTACGGATTGAAGCTTGCTGATGATATCTTCCATGCCTCGCTCGATGTGTTCGATTCCCTTCACAAACAGGGGTTTACCCTCATTTGCAAGAGTGATCAACAAAACGCTCGAAGCACCTCGGATGTCACCACCTTCCAGAACGCATGACTCCTTTGCGAAAAGACGTTTACATCCTTCCACATACAACACTTCTTTCCTGATGTGCACCTTTGCACCGAAGTCAGAAAGCTGTGTTGCCCAGCGCACCCTGTCGTAGCCAAAGAGATAGCAGTAAAAACTGCCCCTGTCTTTAGCCTTAAAAAGGAGTGTTGATAGAATGGGACATGCATCCAATGCAATGCCATTCAGCTCGTGTTTGGGCGACACTAGGTCGAATGCTTTCGGACGATATCCCCCGCGACTGCAATCAATTCTGAACTGATTT
>CAYJMK010000111.1:0-2688 GCA_964371425.1 uncultured Candidatus Saccharibacteria bacterium | reverse complement strand
GCCGTTGGCGTTACTTCTTCTCATTGGTTGGCCAAAAAATTGGAAGGAATGGCTTAGGTAAAATTGTAGTGAGTGCGGTGCGCCAGTTTCAATGGCATAAAATTCGGCGGCGACGGAAAAAAATTCGAGTCGGAAAGCGAGGTTTGAGGTAAAACGAAAGCATCCGCTCGGCAATGCTGGCGTGGTGTTTCCGCATTTTTTCATGTGAAAACGAAAAACGAGGCTGTGCGCGCCTCGTTTTCCTTCTCTTGCTATGAATGCTAGAGAAGAAATCGTTTCCGATGTCAGCTCTAGGCCATTCTACCAGCGGCCTCCACCACCATTGCCACCACGGTCGTTTCCACCACCATTGCCACCACGTGGGGCGCGCTCTTCCTGTGGACGAGCTTCGTTCACAGTCAGGGTGCGGCCTTCAAACTCCTTGCCGTCCCACATTTCGATCGCCTTCTGTGCCTCTTCTTCCGTCGACATTTCGACGAATCCGAAGCCACGGGAACGGCCCGTCATCCGGTCCATGATGATTCGGGACGATTCAACAGTACCCGCTTCGCCAAAACCAGCGGAGAGGGACTCTTCCGTTGTGTCATAGGACAACCCGCCAACATATAGTCTCTTACCCATAGGAATAACTACGTAGAAAAAAAACTGAAAATGCTTTCCAGGGGCGACCTGTGTTTCCGGCTCGTGCACGCACACAGCACTTCACCGGGACCGATGGGAACGCTCAAGAAAACTTGTCTATGAAGGTACAGGAAAAGGGGATGATCGTCAAGGGTTGTCCCCTTTCCTGAAGGGGTATTGTTTTCGAGTAAAAGATGAGTCCTCTTTTGTGGGGCTCTCCTGGTACGATGTCTGTAGTCGTTCTTTTGTTGGTTTTCTCTCTTTGGCTCGTTATGGCTCGTTTACCATCTCTTTCTCACTTTCTTGATTTGCGCCTTCTTCCCACGTCGTCCCTGATCGAAGGGTTTCGTGATGCCGGTCATGCAGCCATGGCAGATGCGTTCGAGGGTGTTCTGCAGATTGCTGAAGCGGTGCATAAAGCAGGTGGCCGGGCGATGCTGACGGGTGGGGCTGTCCGTGACTTGCTCTTGGAACGGATTCCGATCGATGTTGATGTAGAAGTCTATGGTTTGGAATCTGAGCCGTTGCAGATGATGTTAGGGACGCTCGGACGTGTGGAAGAAACGGGAAAGGTGTTTTCTATTTTGCGCGTCTTGTTTCCATCTGGTGCAGCTGTCGATGTTGCGTTGCCGCGGCGAGACAAGAAGTCCGGTGTGGGACATAAAGGTTTTGTAGTCGAAGTAGATCCGTCTTTGTCTTTTTCTGATGCTTGCAGGCGGCGCGACTTTACTGTGAATGCGATTTTGTTGGATCCTTTGACGGGTGAACTCATGGATCCGCTTGGTGGTCAGCGTGATTTGCAACGACGCATATTACGTGCGGCCGATGCGGCACATTTTGCAGAAGATCCGTTGCGAGCATTTCGGGCGTTGCAATTGGCGGCACGATTCGAGTTGCGGGCGGATCGAAAAACCGTGCGTTTGTTGAAGGGGATGATTCCTGTTTTGTCAGAGTTGCCTGTTGAACGCGTCTCGGCTGAGTGGCGGAAACTTCTCTTACAAGCTGAAAAGCCATCTTTAGGCTTAGATCTGGCAAAGCGCGCGGGCATTCTTCACGCGCTGTATCCCGAATTGGCTGCTCTGATTGGTACCAAGCAAGAGCCGGCTTGGCACCCGGAAGGAGAGGTTTGGACGCATACGCTGATGGCGGTGGATGCGGCGGCGCAGATGATCCGTCGGGAAAAACTGGACGATACGACCGCGCTGATTGTTCTTCTTGCTGTTTTATTTCACGATCTTGGAAAACCCAGCACGACGCAGAAAGAAGAGGGGCGCATTCGTTCGCATGGTCATGCGGCAGCGGGGGGGCCGCTTGCGCACGCGCTGTTAGAACGCATCGGTTTTTCAGGAGATTTGTCTGAACGTGTTACTCGATTAGTACGGTTTCACATGGAGCCATCTGTTCTTTTTATTTCTGAACAGGTTCGGGGCGCGCCCGTGACCGACGGCGCGATTCGTCGTCTTGCGCGGCGTTTAGCGCCGGCCACCATACGTGAACTGATTTTTGTTGCCGAAGCGGATCATGTGGGTCGTGGACCGTTCACAGAACAACAAAAACGCGAGCATCTGTTTCGTCCTGACGGATTTCTACCCGGTCCATGGCTGCTCGAGCGTGCAGAACGGGTGCAGGCGCTGCAAGGAAAACCGCCAGACGTGATTCGTGGTCAGGATTTGCTCGCACTTGGGTACGAACCAGGGCCGATGTTCGGAAAAATGATTAGGTTGGCGAATCTGTTGCGAGATCAAAACGGCATGCACGCGTCAGAGATGCTCGCGTTTCTCCAGGCAGCTCCAGACGCAGAAGCTGCGCACAGACAGTTGTCTGATCGTCTTCGATCATTAGGTTCTTCTCTAGACATTGGGGGGCCGGAGATGAACGATGCTTAGGTTCGTTCTTTTTGGGTCATCCTCCGTTGCTCGCTGTGTATCCCTGTCATAGGATGTCTTAAGAAATCCTATGGAACCCACCCTCGTCCCAAACGACACCAAAGAACTTGTTCGAACGGTGGCGGGAGAAGCGTATGCGCGCTACCCGGTTCGGACGCATGTGATCACAAAAGAAGATCGG
>CAYJMK010000110.1:0-2744 GCA_964371425.1 uncultured Candidatus Saccharibacteria bacterium | reverse complement strand
GGCGCAGCTCCCTGCTTCACTTTCAAGCCCGCCACAAACAACCGTCGAGGGCGCTGCTGACCTTCGTTAATCTGGATGCCAAATCGATTTAATTCATTCAATAATCCTTCCAATCGCTCGAGATGGTCCTCAATATTCGGCATGGCGAACAAGACCTCATGAAACGTGACAAAGCTCTGCGTATGCCCCTTCGAAACCAAATACGTGAGCCGATCTTCGTTGACCGGCTCAATCGCACCGGGAACCAGAACGGGAGCAGAAGCCTTTGCACGACGCGCGAGCCGCCGCGCTTTTCCATGCGCACGTGCAGAACGCGAAGAAACCCGACGGACAGGACGACGAGAACGACGCGCAGCTTTTGTAGCTTTTGCGCGTGGCTTCTGCTTAGGACGTGCCGCTACGGACCGACGTGTCGTCTTCTTTTTGGCGATTGCCTTGCGTGCCGGCATGGGAAAGCGTGTTGAGAAAGGAAAGGATCCGGGCGACCTTTTCAGAAAGTTCCTGGGCACGAACAGAATCGGTTGCACGTTCTGCATCTTGGAGCGCATGTTGCGCGGACGTTAGCGCCGAACGCAAATACCGCTCCGTGAGCCGACGTTGTGCAACGTCAAAAGCCTCGTGGATTCCAGAAACCGATTCGCCGGTCCCACCCCACGCCTCCTCGGCGGAGAGAAGTAGGGCATCAATGCGAGAGGCAAGCTCGGGAACCGCTTCCGTCAACGCCTGCCGAATGAATTCCTTCTCGCGAGAACCGTGAGGGGCAGTGTAAAGCGCCTGTAGAGCAGTGTAAAGCGGCCGTAGGTCTTGATGGATCGCCTCAGGCAAGAACGACTCCGGCACACGCTGCATCAAAGACGGCTGCATCAGAAGAAAAGCAAGAAACCCCTCAGAAAGCCGCTCCTGGAGCGAAAAATCAGGTGTTGCGGCGTTTGATCCAAGAACCGGTGGCTGTTGAATGTGAACTGCAGCGCCTGTACGAAGAGGCCGCGCCTCAGCTTGAGCAGAAACACGCACAAGCTCCTCACGTAAGACCGCTTCATCAATATGGACATCCCCTGCGAGCCGCTGAAGATAGTGTTCGCGTTCAACCACATCCGGAATCGCCTGTAGGAGAGACAGAACCTCTTTCACAACACGTTTCCGATCTTCGACTTGCTTCAAATTTTTTCCTTGCAAAGCCGCATCAAACGCAAAATCCATCACAGCCTGACTTTCCGCTAACACGCGCTTCCACACATCCGGATCTTGGCGAATACATTCGTCCGGATCTTTGCCATCCGGCACGCGCGCGACACGCACATCCAACCCAGCCGCTAAGGCCAAGAAAATGCCGCGTTTTGTGGCCTCGCTGCCGGCCAAGTCCACGTCGAAGGCCAACACAGCCCGTGGTGCATAGCGAGAAACTAGTTTGATTTGATCTGCCGTCAACGCTGTTCCAGACACCGCGATCACATTTTTGACGCCAGCCTGATGCGAAGACAACACATCCATTTGTCCTTCGACCAACACAGCTTCTCCTAATTTCCGAATCGTCTCTTTAGCGAGGTGCATCCCAAACAACACGCGACCTTTGTCGTATAACACGGTTTGCGGCGTGTTGAGATACTTGGGCGCATCATCTCGGTCCTGCAGAATCCGCCCAGTAAACCCAACCGTTGCTCCATGTGCATCTTTCAACGGAAAGAGAACACGACCACGGAATCGATCGTATAAGCCTCCATGGCGACCAGGAGAAGCTAATCCAGCCGCGATCATGTCTCGATCAGAAATGCGCCGACGATTCAGAAATCCAACAAGAGCATCGCCTAAATCTGGCGCAAACCCCAGACGCCATTCGGCAATCGTCTCTTCCGTGAGACCGCGCCGAACGACATACGCTCGCGCTCCCTCTCCCGCACGACTCGTCAAAAGGGCCTGATGATAAAACGATTCAGCTAACTGCAAGATCTCTGCGCATCGACCACGTTCGCTCTGTTCTTGGCGCTGTTGCGGCGTTGGCGGTGTTAAGACAATTCCCGATCGCTGCGCGAGGAATTTAAGCGCATCTGGAAAGTCCATACCCTCAATCTTCTGAACAAAACCAATGACATCACTGCCTTGATTACACCCAAAACAGTGCCAAATCTGCCGCGTAGGATGCACAGTGAAAGAAGCGGTTTTCTCGCCATGGAATGGGCAAATCCCTTTGAGATTCGCCCCCGCTTTACGTAACTGAACGTATTCGCCGACCAACGCGACAATATCGGTAGCTTCTTTAACTCGCTGGACATCGGGAGAGGAAGAAAGCATGAGAGGAACAAACGCGAAAAACACAAAAGAGAAGAACAGCGTAGAATAGCGCGTCGCCAAAAGGAAGCGAGCCCGAGATCCTTCATGCGAACGGATGAGCCATCGTGAGACAGGAGCATCCTTGTTGAAACAAGCACATCCATGCGAGAATAAACCATGAAACGTCCCAAATATGGCGTCTACAGATAAACAACTATGACAAACAGACGCGAGCACGGATTCGCTATTCTCGAAGTTTTGATTGCAGGTCTCATAGGCGCCGTTGTGGTCACAACAGTTGCGGTCCAAGGAAACGGAGTGATCAAACGATACGAAGCACGTAAAAACACAATCAGCACGGAAGATCGCGCCCTCCTCCGTACGTCCGTTTTGGGATTCCTAAACCACTACAAACGTACCTGTGCTGGAAACGTCATCAGTCTTGGAGATAAAACCGCATTCCTAGCAGCATTCGA
>CAYJMK010000109.1:0-2772 GCA_964371425.1 uncultured Candidatus Saccharibacteria bacterium | reverse complement strand
CTGGAAAATCAAGGATTATGCATTTCAGAGTTGAAGAAAGTGTGCTAACAAACACCCATTTCCGCCGCCTCCCGTTCCCAAACCCTGATCACACGCCGTGAAAAGAGTGACCGTTGGAGTGGATTTCTCTGTCGCTCCCGTGGATGCAGTGTCGGTGCATGCTCTTTCAAGAACGATGTGAAGGCAAAGCGATTCCTCGTGAGACAGCGATGGTGGCAGAACGCCTTGAAAGTCATGGAGAGTTCAAAGGTTGCTGTGGACTGTTCCTGCGTTTCCTCTTCCACAAGTTCCGCGAATGCACGATTGCTGATACTCGTTGCAAGTCGGATGAGTGCAAGAAGGTTCCGCACCTTCTTCAAGGAGAGGAGACGAATCTTTTCGAGTCCAAACTTCTCTTTCATCTGCTTGTACAGATTCTCGATATCCCAGCGAAGGAGGTATGTGTTGATGATATTCTCCGCCTTCCGCACCTTCACCCCACGGACGAGAACACGGATGGGCGTCTTTTCCTCCATGTGTTCATAGACGACGAGCGTGTAGTTCCATCGCTGCCCCGGTACGCGCACATCGTAGACGCCCGGAAGAAAATCCTCGACCGTCTGCTTCATCCCTGACTGATAGTGGATGAGCTTCCGGTTCTTCTTCAGACGAATGACGAACCGGAGTTTTCGTTTTACGTTAGAGGCAAACAGCTTCCTGTCATCGTTGCCCCTGTCGTAAACCCAGATGCCCTGCGTGCCTACCTTCTCGACGACCCTGTCGATCACTTCCTCTCGTACCTGGTTCAGAGTCTTGCGCCCGGCATCATGAATCTCTGTCACCACAGGTTGGTTCCAGATGCTGACGCCGTGAAGTTCGAAGCCCCGACTGGCCTTCCGTTCGCTCCCATCGAAGATGCCATGCACTCCTTCCATCTTTTTCGCATGAGGCTTTGCGATATCTCCGAGGTCGTACGCAATGACCGTGTTCTTTTTCAGAGGAGGAAGAGTACGAAAGATCCGTTCCTCCACCGCGTGGGTGATGTCGATGTTCTCAAGATGACGGCGATACCGTTCAGATTGTTTTCCGATGCGCACATGTGTTGATCGATTAAGGTGGTTGAGAACAGCGGTGCTGTCCTTGAGAAGTCCGATGAGAAGTTCCTGTACTGCCTTCGTCTGTGGACTGGTGAGCGTGTGCGCAAGAGAACGAACCGCATTGCGTACGGCATCGTGGATATGTTTCGGCGTGGGCATGGAAAAGAAGGAAAAAAGTACGCCGACAGCGTCTTGGCGCCCTTTTCCTGTCAAGGCTTTTCGTCACTTTTGAGTGGCGTTCTTTTGGCTTTGTGTAGATATAAACTCAGTATTCAGCCACTGAAAAACTGTCGCTCATGAGTGAAGTTGATATTCTTTCAAAACATTATCAAGTGTTTGCCAACGCTTCCAAACACGTTTGCCGCGGCAAAAGGTTTGATCTGTTTGCAGCCTGTACAAAGGTTTTGAGAGGTATCAGTCTCATCTCTCTCAGTGAAGACCGCTGCTTGCAGTGACGGCATTTGACGAAGTTACTGGCTTGCGAGGAATGTTCCTTGGGCGATCTCCCTGAACGTCTCAAGCTGGTCTTTGTCTTCAACGACGAGGGTCGCCCAGTTTTTGCCCTGTTTCAGCCCGTGCTTCTGCACGATCTCAGGGGTGAGGAGCCTGTTCGGGAAATACACGGTCACGCCAACCTTCCCACCTTTCCGAGGATAGGTGTCACAGAAGAGCATCGAAGTGCGGAAGCTCACGCCCGTGGGGTTCACTTTCTCTTGTACATCACTGGAGAGGGCATGAACCGTTTCGCGCATTGTCCCGAAGAGGGTGCGCGTCTCGTCCGAGGCAATACTCATGAGGAACTCATCGAAACTGAGTGCCGATATCGGAGCGGAAGAGGCAGATGTCGTCACGGCCTTGCCCGTCAATCGTTCCTCAATATCCACCGGACGATCGGGCGTGATGTACAGCAGGTCGTCTCCATAAAAACGATACTTCGGAAGCTCCATCCTGACGGACAACACTTTGATTGCGGAATAATCGTAGAAGTTGAACGTCTCGGCCATGCAGATCAGTCGCGCACCCTCCCAGTTTATGCGGCGATCAGGAAACACCTTGTGTGTCAGCTTCTCGAAGTCGGCTTTATGGTCGTTGAGCCATGTAAAATAGTACGCAGCTTGCGAGATCACACTCGCGTTTCCACCTTTTTTGTATTCCAAAATCACGGGCGAATCACTGCTATCAATTCCCAACGTGTCCATCCGTCCTCCTTGGATGCAAAACTCGGACGCAACAAAGTCGATGTCCAGAGCTTCCTTCAGGTTTTGTTCGATCAGCCTCTGAATATGCCGCTCCAGCTCGACAGAACGAGAGGTGATTTTTTCCAAGGTTTTTCCTGCTGCAATGCGGAGGAGCGGCATAACGTGTGGGGAAGGAGTACCGAGCTACCGTTCCCTGACGTTCTCCAAAGGGACGCGCTGCGCTCGGTGCTGCAACTATCCTTCGGGGCGAACCCTTCAGAGAAAGCTGTCCCGAGACAACAGCACGCCCCTTTCGGGGCTCTCTTGAAGGGAACGCAAATAGCGTTCGCCAGACCGATGGATAATCGCAGCCCCCGCATCATACCTGTTCACAAGCCGGACGCGGAAGGCTATTTATTTCCAAAGTTGTCCAAAGTTGTCCAAAGAAGTAAACTCTCCGCAATGACTAAGAACTCAAAAACCCAGCCCGTTGCCCGTGAATCAGCCTCAATTCAAGA
>CAYJMK010000108.1:0-2815 GCA_964371425.1 uncultured Candidatus Saccharibacteria bacterium | reverse complement strand
TCGAGGGCAGAGGAGTGGGAGTCCATACGCGCACAGCTTGTTTTGGTCCCTTGCAACTCAGGAGCGCTGGCCGTAGGCCGAGCACGGATTTGCAAGGAAGAGGAGGACACGGGTGGAAGCTGAAGTGTGCTCGCAAAGCGGGAACACGTAAGCTGGAACCCGTGGACGACGACGTGGGTTCGTAGCTCAGTTGGTTAGAGCGTCAGCTCGACACGCTGAAGGTCAGAGGTTCGAATCCTCTCGGACCCACCACGTAGAATCATAAGCAAAACGACCTCCCTTTCGGAGGTCGTTTTCGTTAGAAACAGAACGAACTATACAGTGGCAGCAACGCGTTCTTCTCCTAGCACAGGCTCTCCAAGCTTGAACCAATCTTCAAACAGCGGCGCCTCTGCGTCTTTCTTCACCAACAAGAGGTCGTGTTCGCTCAAGCCATGTTTGGCCAACTCCGAGAGGAAAAGGTCTTTACAGCTGGTCCAGTGCACGCTGCGTTCAGAAGAGGGATCGTACGCCGCATCGATGCGATACTGGAAGAGTGTGCCGTCTTCCAGTGCCACAAACGCGTGGGCAAACCCTTTCGGTACCAACACAGACTGCGGCTTCGCGGGGTCAAGCAAAAACGAAAACGCCTGACGGAACGTCGGGCTGTCTTTACGCATGTCCAAGACAATGTCGATGGCTTTTCCGGTGAGAACGCGCACTAATTTGGTCTGAGCACTCGCGCCAAGCTGGAAATGCATGCCACGTAACACGCCACGCTTGCTCATCGACAAATTCTCCTGTGTCCAGTCTGCTTCAATGGGAGAGCCAATAAAATAGCCGCGGTCGTCATCAAAACGACGCAGATCGATGGCACGAAGGGTGGAACGGTCGAATGGTTCAGACATAGGATGACAAGAGATGGAGAGACCAAACCTTACGCTACGGTTGATGGTCGTCAAGGAATCCGACGTTCAATATCACATGAACAACCACAACCTCAGAACCCTGCTGCCGCTGATACACGCTCAAGCGGCGCTGTGAGGTCCTCTAATCCTGGCAACAGCTGCAGCCGACGACTAACCTGCTTTTCAAATTGCGCAGCTCGGTCCGGCCCGAAAAGTGTCTGAATCACCAGATTCGATTCGCCAGGCGTTTTGATACCTGTTCCAACAGGCGCCCAAAACTTCTTGATCATGAAGTTGGTCAATCCGCGCGCGTAACCAGATTGCTGTAGCTGGAGCTTCGCCACATTCCAGTAAAAAGAAGAGTGCACGGCTTCTTCTTGCCCAATACCGCGCAAAAACTTCTCGAGCACCGGATGCCGAGCCAACGTCCACAACCGCTGATAGCCGGCTAATGTCGACATCTCATTAATAGCACCCCACGTCATGTGGACCGCGGAGAACCGTTTCCCAAACAAGTTCGTGATGCGCGGTTCAATCGCTTTCCGGCGCCAATACGCTTTTGGAACGCGGGCTTTCAATTCCTCATACCATCGCGGACTAGTGGGGTAGCCAGCTTCGTTCAAAAACCGATCGATCAGGGTGGCGTGCTGGTCTTCTTCCGTGCTCCACTTATCCATAAACCGCCGAATCACCGGATCTCGCCCGGTCGGCGTCTTAATCATCTGGTCGTAGTACACCTGTGTCGATTTCTCGATGTCGCGCATGTACACCAACACCGGCAGAAAGCGGTCATCAATCGGGTACTTTTTCACGTCTTGCCACGGGATGGTCGCAACGAACTCTTTGGTGAGGGCGCGCGGCTGCTGTTCGTACCAAGTAAGAACATCGCGTTCGGTCTCGAACATAAGGTGTAGATACCCCGATGCTCCAACGCCAAAAGCGCTTTGTCAACATAAAGAGGGAATAGCGAGTACAATGCAAAATGAATTGAACCACTCTTTTTAATCGCCTATGACCCTTGATCCTCAGTTAGCAGGAAAGTTGGTTTACATCTTCGGTATCACAAACATCCTCTCTCTTCTTCTTGTTTTCTTCTCTTGCCGCTGCATGAGAGGACGACTCACAAAAGGTTTGTTTCAGTACACGTGGTACAAGAAATTCTACGCCAAACACACCTTGTACTGGTGGATCTTTTTCGTTTCTGTCCTGTTGCATACTTCGCTCGCTTTCTGGCTTTTCGGCTGGCCATTTTAGCGAAGCGGAGGAGGCGAATGCAGGATCTCTGAAAGAAGAGAAACGAGTTTTTGAGCAGGAACATCTGCCTTGGATAAGATGCGTGCAGCACCAAGTTCAAGCGCCTTTGCATGGATATCTTCAAGCTGGATGTTGGATAGGATCACAGCAGGAATAGAAGCGGTACGGGGATGTGCCTTGAGCTGACGCAACACCATCAGACCTTGAAACTGACGGTAATCTGGAAACGTGTGATCCGAAGAAGGAAGAACAAGGTCAACAAGAATGAGATCTGGACGAACGCGAGATGCCTCCGACAGGACGTCTGCAGAGCTCTCTAAGGTATGGATACGAAAACCATGCTGTTCTAAAACCGAGCGATAGAGGAATCGCGTATCCGGATCATCTTCAATAATGAGAATGCACGGGTGAGGTGATGGCATAGAAAGGGATAGACAGATCGTAACGAAGCTAAGCGGGGGAGACCTACTCGAGAAAGGAAGAGATATCCACAGGGTGAGAGAAACCTAGGCTTGACGGCCTTTTTTTGTAGGCTACCACTAGAGATATCAGATGCGCCACCTCATTTAAAGAGCGCCACCTCATATGAACGAAGACAGAACGAACGGGAAAAACGATGGCCTGCGCGGGGGTTGCTCCGCTCTCCTACGGTACGCCGGTCGTAGGGACCCCCG
>CAYJMK010000107.1:0-2836 GCA_964371425.1 uncultured Candidatus Saccharibacteria bacterium | reverse complement strand
CCAATACTCCGCTTGCTTTTGCTTGATCTGCACAAACAAATCACGAATGCACTGCACACGTACCTGATACGCATCGACGGTTGTTCCCATCTCCGCCAATACCAAACGAAAATCCTCAGCCGTCAGCGCGCTCCCATGAACATACGTACTACGGATCCAAAAATACGCTCGTGCATGTTCTTCAAACGCTGCCTGAGAAGCACCCGCAATACCAAGCGCAGCTAAATCCAAATCCTGCTGCTGCAAATAGTTTGGTTGCGTAGCAAGTAACACTTCACGCATAGCTGCTGCCAAAGCAGCGTCTTTTTCAGCAGCGGCCATCACAAGTTCATCCGTACCAAGGATCACTTCTTCTTGTCGCAATCCCCATCGCTCAAGATCGTACGCGCGCGTATACAAACGAATGAAAACATCGCGAATGGCTTCTGTAGATAGCCCGGCAAGCCTCGTGTCAAAAAAGTTTTGACAGTCAAAAAGATAGCGCTGTTCTTGTTCTGTGAAAGTTGTGTGTGCTCGCTCCCAATAGCCCGGTTCGTTCAGTTCCGCATCGATCATTGCCTCAAAAGATGCCCGCAAGGACGATTTCAAGAAGAAATCGCGCATGTAGTTGTTCTCTAACACAAAACCAACCGTTCCCCAGCAAAACTTCGTTCCAAGCACTCCTTCCGCTCCGGCTCGAGCTGGCAATGCGAGAGACAAGAACGTACCCGGACCTTCCTGCGTTAACAGCTCCGCCGTTCCAATCTGTAGATCACGCACAGCGGAAAACGGGAGGTCGGTAAACCCACTCTCAAACGAAGTTGGAACAAATGCATCAGGAACCGATGTAGACATGATGGGACGCACGAAAAGAGATTAAAAAATCCGCCGTTCTTGCATATTCCGCACAATCCGTGCCGCCACCATGCGTGACACAAACCGGTTAGAAAACGCCATCACACGATTTAATCGTCCAGCAATCACCAGCCGCTTGCCAGCTAACAGGGCCTCCACACCCACTTCCGCAACTTCCTCAGCGCTCATGATCTTCAACCATTTCCGATCGAAAAACCCAGATGTTTTCATACCGGCTGAAGCAGCAAAATCAGAAATCGTTGGTCCAGGACAAAGCGTCGTCACAAAGACTTCTGTTCCTCGCAACTCTTCGTCAATGGCTTCGGAGAGCAATAACACGTAGGCCTTACTGGCGTAGTACGCCGACATGAACGGACCAGGCTGGAACGCCGCCGTGGACGCAACATTCAACACTCGACCCCGATTGCGTTCCAACATCCCAGGCAAAAACAGACGCGTCAGCATCGTCAAAGAATCCACGTTCAAGCGAACCAACGCAGCAAGCGCCTGAGGATCTGTTTCTGCAAACGGACCGAACAGGCCAACACCCGCATTATTCACCAACACATCAACGGTGATGCCATCCTTCTGGAGGGCCCCAAACAACGCCTGAGGTGCAGCCGCCTCAGAGAGATCGGATTGGTACACACGTACGGAAACACCATGTGCCGATTTCAACTCCGCAGCGAGCGTTTCTAACTTCTCACGATTGCGCGCTGCTAAGACAAGATCATATCCCCGCTTCGCGAAGGAACGAGCCAATTCCAAGCCAATTCCACCGGAAGCACCTGTCACTAATGCCGTCTGCTTCATACAAGAAAAGCGAAAAGAAAGGGGAAAGCATCCGTCTTTTGACATAGTACCCGCCAAACGACTATGCGCAACGCTAAAACGCCAGCAACAAAAACAGAGCGAAATCCTCTCGGATCCAGCCTCAGACTGATGTATCTCTTTAGCCAGGCGGCTCTGCTCCCTCTGGCAACCTACGCCATAGGGAGATACGGCCTTTCTGATAACTGGAGCGGAATTCTAACCATCGGATTTTATTTCTTCGGTCTGTTCTGGGCCATGATTAACGTCTTGTTGTTCACGATGACGTTCCCAGCAAAGACGAAAGAAGCCCTCCTTGCTGTCGGCGTCCCAATCGGTTCTCTACTTCTGAGCATCGCATCGCCCGATATTGATCTCTTCGACGCTGCATACGGAGTCTTTTTCTCTTCGTTTCTATCACTTGCCCTTGTGTGTGGCGGCATCTTTATTGTCACTGCCAAGAATCCATCTGCTGTTGGTGTGAAGCGCCTCCCGCTTGGTGCATGGATCGGCATAGGAGTGGGATTCGTTTTTTGTCTCATTTTTATCTACGGCATCAGCGGACCTTTCCTGGGACGCATCACGACAGGCGGATACGCGATCGCCGCATTTGGTTGGCTCTCCCAAATCGTTTTTCAAACACGCAGTCTCTGGCTCGTCTTCCGAGGAAAAACAGGAGGCGATATCGAAACAATGGAAGTTGGAAACGGCATGAATCTTACGATTGTTCTTGTTACGCTTCTCTGTGTGTTTGCTTCGTTTTTTAGCCTCGTGAGCGGATAGTCACACTAAAAAGAATGGTTTCTACACGGAAACAAAACAGCGGGGCCGTTTCAGCTTTTGAAACAAAAAAGTAAGGCCGTATTCATTTCCAAAAAGACCTTCTGAACCCTGAAACCAGCATTTTCTAACCATAACGTCTGATCCTCAATCGAAGCAAGGTCGTTAAGAAACATGTGATGATAAGCCCAATCAGTCAGAGTCTTTTCATCAGCTGCATGTTCAACAAGGAAGTGATAATGCAAAGCGTTATTACGCGCGGCCTGGTATTTATCAGTACGCGTAACCAAATCTCCAAAGATAAAAACTCCACCTTGCCGCAATAATGAATAGATTCTTCTAAACAAATTCTGTTTACCTTCTGTGTTTTGGTGGTGGATACCAATAACAGAAACAATGATGTTGTATTCCT
>CAYJMK010000106.1:0-2882 GCA_964371425.1 uncultured Candidatus Saccharibacteria bacterium | reverse complement strand
GTGACCCCTTCCTCTTTCCAGCTCACAACACAACTCACCCCCACCGGCGACCAGCCGGATGCGATTGGGAAACTTACAAAGTGGGTCGAAGAGGGCAACCGCCACCAAACACTCCTCGGCGTCACGGGCTCCGGAAAAACGTTTACCATGGCGAATCTGATCGCCCATTCCGGCCGGCCCACGTTAGTGATGGCACATAACAAAACGCTGGCCGCGCAGCTCGCGTCAGAGTTCCGACAACTCTTCCCAGAAAACGCCGTCTCCTACTTTGTCAGTTACTACGATTACTACTTGCCTGAGTCGTACAACCCAAAACGCGATCTCTACATTGCAAAAGAAACGCAGATCAACGAAGAAATCGATCGGTTGCGACACGCTGCCACCCGTTCCCTTTTTGAACGCCGCGACGTGATTGTGGTCGCGTCAGTATCCGCTATTTATGGCTTGGGCAACCCAGAAGAATACGAACGGATGCGACAGATTCTGGAAGTTGGAAAAACCTACGACGTCCAGGAATTCCTTCGCCAACTCATTACATTGCAGTACAAACGCAACGACATTGAATTCGCGCGTGGCACCTTCCGCGTCCGCGGCGACACGGTAGAAATCTTTCCGATTCATGAAGAAGAAATTCTGCGCTTCTCCTTTTTTGGAGACGAACTCGAATCGATTGCGCGCATCGACCCAGTGACTGGAGAAATTCTAGGGAAACCCGACCATATCAGCATCTACCCTGCATCTCACCATGCCGCCGAACACGACCGCATCAAACAGCTTCTTCCGGAAATCAAAGTGGAGATGGAGGAACGTGTGAAAGAATTCGAGAAGCGCGACAAATTGATCGAAGCGCAACGCATAAAAGAACGCGTGTCGTTCGACATGGAGATGCTCGAACATGTCGGCATGGTTGCCGGCATCGAAAACTATTCGCGCTGGATCGACGGCCGCGCACCCGGCGAACCGCCGTATACCCTCATGGATTATTTCCCGAAAGACTATCTGTTGATTGTTGACGAATCGCACATGACGATTCCGCAGATTGGCGGCATGTACGCCGGGGATAGAGCACGCAAACAAAATTTGATTGAACACGGCTTCCGACTCCCCTCTGCGTACGACAATCGTCCGTTGAATTTTCAAGAATTTGAGGAACGCGCGCGGCAAGCGTTGTACGTTTCCGCTACACCTTCTGCGTACGAAATGCGGAAATCCGGGGAGCATGTGGCCCAGCAGCTGATTCGTCCAACAGGCTTGCTAGATCCACCCGTAGAAATCCGCCCCACCGAAAAGCAAATCGACAATGTTGTTGAGGAAGTCCGCGCACGTATTGCAAACGGACAGCGCGTCCTGATCACAACGCTGACCAAAAAAATGTCAGAAGAACTCGCTGAATACCTCGGCGATATCGGCATCAAGGTGGCGTACATCCACACCGACGTGGACACGATGGAACGATTGGAAATTCTGCGTGACCTACGCCTAGGCGCTTACGATGTCTTGGTCGGCATTAACTTGTTGCGCGAAGGCCTCGATCTCCCAGAAGTTTCGCTCGTCATTATTCTCGATGCAGATAAAGAGGGATTCCTCCGATCCGATACAGCACTGATCCAAACGATTGGCCGCGCAGCGCGCCATATCGATGGCCGAGCGTTGCTCTACGCAGACCGCATAACCGACGCCATGAAGCGCGCCATCCGCGAAACAGAACGTCGCCGCAAAATCCAGCAGCAATACAACGAAGACCACGACATGACACCAAGAAGTATGACAAAAGCCATGTCAGAAGATCGTCTTGGTGGATTAAAACGTCCTACCGAAGCTACCATTGCCTCGCTCCGACCAGACCTTTCCGACGAAGAACTCGCCGCACATGTGAAAGAAATGGAAGCTCGCATGGACTTGGCCGCGCGCAATCTTGAGTTCGAAGAAGCGGCAGAACTCCGCGACCAAATCGATGCACTCAACCTTGCCATGGCGAAAAATGCGTCACGCGGTCGAAAGATAGGAAAGTAACAAAGCAGAACGGGCTGAGGTGACTCCCTCTTGCTCGACAACACAGTCTCGCTCGAGGGAGTCACCTAACATCCTGCCTTACTCAAATAACAATCAGTGTTCACAGAAAAGGGCAGGATGTCAGGAGAGGACCTTCTCACGAGACTGTTTTGTCGAGTGAAAGGTCCTCTCCTCAGCCTGCCCGTTCATATAAGAGACAAAATTCGCCCAAAAAAAAGAGTCCGAGTTTAGGACTCGGACGAGGAACGCAGCAGCGCTCGAAACGTCACCTCCAGATGTTGCCACGTCACCGCTTGCTGGCGCGGCACCTGAACGTCGAACCGACAGCCTTCATGTCGACACTGCAGGTGCTCATCCGTTTCGTCCGAGCCTGGAGCGTTCGGCTTCAGATCGTACATCTGGTCATGCTCGACCAGATGAAACGGACAGAATCCCGCATTCACCCGCGCCGTGAGCGCACCGCGTGCACGGAACGCGTGCAGCGCTGCCAGCAACGCCTCTGAGAAGACGGCATCCAGCTGTCCTTGCTGCGCACTCACATCACTGAAGTGAAACGGCACAGCGAAACAAACTGAGCACATCGCGTCATGCCCCTGCCGCGGAGCAAAACAGACGTAACACAGTCCAGCGTCGCCAGACCCACTCGTGACCGTTGCCAACAGGCTCATGCGGGCCTGGAGAACGGCCGGATAGCTCTGGACGTTCACAAGAAACTGGTCCCAGAAGTACCCCACACGGACACCCTCGAAACATGGAAATTCGAATCCACATACACGACAGGTTCGGAACGGTGCATCCGATTCCTGCGTCTGCGCACACGGACCCCGCGTTTCGACCAACGGAAACCGACATGCAGGACAAACCTCAGG
>CAYJMK010000105.1:0-2932 GCA_964371425.1 uncultured Candidatus Saccharibacteria bacterium | reverse complement strand
CACATCTTTAGTACGAGAGGACCGAGATGTACGAGCCTCTGGTGTACCAGTTGTCCTACCAAGGGCATTGCTGGGTAGCTATGCATGGCCCGGATAAGCGCTGAAAGCATCTAAGCGCGAAACCGGCCCCAAGATGAGATTCTGACCTCCAGAGAGACTATCTGGTTGATAGGCGGCAGGTGGAAGCCCCGTGAGGGGTGCAGCCGAGCCGTACTAATAGGTCAATTCATTCTTGATTTCCCTTATGCGTAAGCGTAAGGGACGGCCGATGTTTGGTGGGTGCGACGATTTTCATGAAAGTGAGTGGGATCTGCATGTCGTTCTTCAGGCGTCCAACGACGTTTGTTTTGCCTGGTGCGTTGAGCGAAGGGGCCACACCTGTTCCCATTCCGAACACAGCCGTTAAGCCCTTCAGCGCCGATGATATCCTTCGGGAGAACGTAGGTCCGTGCCAGGCTCATCAATGCCCCGCAGCGAAAGCTGCGGGGTTTTGTTTTGGAAGCATTCCTCACACGAATCCATTCAAAGAAGGGGGGGGCTCTCTCAGAACCGGCTATCGGCCCGCTCCTGCGGCGGGCCGCGCCTGCACCTCGGCCGCGGCGCCCCGCTGCAGACAGCCCGGACCAAGCCGCCGCTGCCTGCGCAGCTTCTTCGAGAGCTCCCCTTCTTTGAATGGATTCGACAGATGTCTTGCCTGAAACCCCGCCTTCCTTTAGGGTCGCCTAGATGACGATTCATCCACGCCACGACCCTGACGACCTCCGATTTTCCGCGCTATTGCTGGAGAATCCCCTTATTTTCCATACGACACGTGGCTTGTTCAGCCCAGAGGCGATTGATGCCGGTTCGCAGCTTCTGTTGCGCGAACTAGGTGACGTCCCGCCACAGGCTCGCGTTTTTGACTTGGGATGTGGCTACGGAGCGCTCGGTTTGGCGATTGCGAAAGCGTATCCAAGCGCGCACGTCACCCTTGCAGATACGGATTTCCTTGCGGTGGAATGCGCCCAGCGTAACGCCTCAGAAAATCACCTCGCAAATACAACGGTCCAACTCTCCAACGGCTTTCGGCACCTCCCAGCTGACGAAAAATTCGATCTCATTGTTTCGAATCTTCCGGCAAAAGTTGGCCGAGACCTCACCCTACGGTTTTTTACAGACGCCCAAACACATCTCACACCGGAAGGCAGAATCGTTGTGGTGACCGTGCTTGGCTTGAAAGAGTTCGTCAAGCGATCTTTCAAAGAGATCTTTGGAAATTACAAGAAACTCAAACAAGGCGCGACACACGTCGTAGCGCAGGCCCGTCTCACCCCACTTTCACCCACAGAAGAAGACCCCGAATAAACTTGGTGTCCGGCTCCGTTTTCTGTATGATGTCGTCACATTCGAACTGACGTTCTCTCGTCGTTTTTGATCTTATGCCGCATTCCATCCACAAAGCTGTGATCCCTGTAGCTGGTTTTGGCACACGTTTCCTACCTGCCACAAAGGCGATGCCGAAGGAGATGTTGCCCGTGGTGGACAAGCCGGTTATTCAGTACATCGTGGAAGAGGCGGTGAACTCCGGTATCAACGAAATCATTCTTGTCACAGGCGGTGGCAAACGCGCGATTGAAGACCACTTCGACTCCAACTTCGAACTGGAATACCGCTTGAAAGAAAAGGGGAAGATCAAGGAGCTCGAGCAGATTCGTGCCATTACTGAGATGGCGAACTTTTCCTACGTGCGCCAACGTGCGCCCCTCGGTGACGGCCACGCCCTCCTCTCCGCGCAGAACTTGGTGGAAGGGGAGACCTTCGCCGTGTTGTTCGGAGATGACATTATTGACGCTGAAACGCCGGCTCTCAAAAGCATGATGGACGTGTACGAGAAATACGGAGACCCTGTCATTTTGGTTGAAACGGTCCCGAAGGAACAGGCAGCGCGCTATGGAATCTTGGAAGGGGTTCAAGTAGAAACAGGTGTCACACAGGTGAACCGATTCTTCGAGAAGCCAAAACCCGAGGAAACAGCATCGACCTTAGCCGTTATTGGACATTACATTGTCACACCGGAGTTGTTTGAAGTGTTGAAAACGGCTCCCGCTGGGAAAGATGGTGAGATTCGTCTTGCAGATGCGTTTATCCGCTATCTTGCAACCGGCCGACCAGTGTATGCTCTAGAGCACACAGGGATTCGGTTCGATTGCGGCAACAAACTCGAATACATCAAAGCGAATCTGCATTACGCCCTGAAAAACGCTGACTTCAAAGAAGACCTCTCTCAGTACCTTGCAACCTTGCGGTAAGATAACTCCCGCTCGATGTCAAAAACCCCAACACCCACCAAGATCACAACTCGCCGTTCCACCCGCTTCGCTCTCCGCCTCTTCGCAGCCGTTGCGGTCATCTTCTTGTTTTCTGGTTTTGGGTTGAAGAATGGATGCGCTCCTAAACCAGCTACAAAGCCAATTGAGCTGACATTCTGGGGTGTTTTTGATGGTCGGGAAGCCTATCAGCCGCTGATCAACAAATACCAAACGCTTCATCCAAACGTGAAGATTACGTACACCAAGCTGACCATCGATCGGTACGAATCGGATTTGATCGAAGCCCTTGCTTCGGGCCGTGGTCCTGACGTTTGGCTCCTTCAGAATACAGCGTTGCCGCGCCACCTCGACAAGATCACTCCAGCTCCTGCTACAGCGATTTCTGCGGCAGACATCAAGCAGAACTTCGCACAGTCTGCGTATGACGACTTCGTTTTGATCCCTGCACCGCTTGCTGACGGCACACCAGCCGCACCACTTGTCTACGGCGTTCCGCTTTACATCGATACCTTGGCTTTGTACTACAACAAAGACATGCTCGACTCGGCAGGTATTACGAATCCGCCTGCGGACTGGTCCGTCTTCGCGCAGCAAGTCAGAGCTCTCACACGCACAGACGATTT
>CAYJMK010000104.1:0-2997 GCA_964371425.1 uncultured Candidatus Saccharibacteria bacterium | reverse complement strand
TCCAGGTCTTCTTTGTTTTCAAACGCCAAGCCGTAGACGCGCTGCAACATCGGTCGCTTTTCGTCGCCACGCCAGTAGGCGCCCGCTAACCGATCTAGTTTGAAAGAATCAGGTTCGATTTCGCCCGTGTCTTCCACGTGTCCACCTCGGCACAAATCCGTAAATGAACCACAGGTGTAGAACGAAACAGAAGTCTCGCCTTCCTTCTGGAGATCTTCAATAATCTCTTTTTTGTACGGCTGCCCTTCGGCTTCCACACGTGACACGGCGTCTGGGATAGACGATTCAGCCCGTTCAAAGTGCAGCTTCTGATGCACCAATCCACGCATGCACTTTTCGATCACTGGCAGATCTTCCGGAGTGAGTGGCTGTGTTAATTCGATATCGTAGTAAAACCCTGTATCAATCGCCGGACCAATCGCTAACTTCACATCAGGGCGTATCTCTTTCAACGCAGCCGCCAAAAGATGAGCCAGCGAGTGTCGCTTCTGTTCGAGAGTGGATGGCATAGGGTGTGAAACCGAGAAAAAGGAAAAGCCGTTCCAGGAGTAGCGCCTCTCTTCCATTGCTGGAACAGAGGCGTCACGCTTGGAACGGCCGGAAACGAGGCCGCGGTTCCATCCAAGTTCCTCGCGAGGTAAGCGAGGCGCTCGATCGAGATGTCTTGCCGTGTGGGGGAGTGGTTCCTGATCGATGCATTCGGGACGGCTTGCAGCCTGGGCCAGTCCTCTCTAGAACGAATGCGGTTCGGTAGGCGTGTCTCCTACGGGCCACCAAAGGATACGGGAACGAAACAGAGCTGTCACGTTTTAGGCTATCTGAAGCAAACTAAGGTCTTGGCGCGTCTTCGTTGGGCGGCAACATATCACTGGTAGAAGTGGGATCGCCATCAGCTGGTTCGGCGGGTGTCGCTCCAGCAGGCGTTGGCTCAACAGTGGGAGGGTTAGTAGGCTCCGCAGCTGGTTTTGGCAACTCTGGAGCGGGTCGTTCCACCACAATCTCTGTATGTGAAGTCAGCATCGGGATCGACGTCGTCCAAAACGGAGCAAAATACACATCTACACCCTCAATGCCGGTATTTTCTTCGAAATAATTTGCGGTTTCGAGGGCATCACGCCCAGCAAGCTTCTTACGGTCAAAGCTTTCTGGATCGATCGAAGCAATCGAGGTTCCAGCAATGGAAGCAGAAAGGTTAGCCGTGCCTCGCTCCAAATCATATGTATCAACTGTGTACTGGAATGAATCAGGGGAAATACCAAGAAATTCGTATCCAGCAGGAATTGTTTTTTTCAAGCGCTGTAAGGCCGCATCGAGCAACGCATATTCTTGGAACGCGAGCGCAACAATACGAATACGCGCTGTGAGTTCGAGTCGTTCCACACGCTCACCAGGCTTTGCGCTCGTATCAACACCCTCAACTTCAGCCACAACGCCGTTGTCTGGGAACGTAAGATTTGGGTGTTCTGTCCGAATCTGTTCCAAAGACGCTGTTTTCCGCTCTTCAGCAAAAGCGGTACCGAGGGTGTCGATCTGCTCCTGGGTCAGAATCTCCGCTTTGATGTATCCACCAGTCATCGGTGCATCAGAAACGCCGTAGATTTGGTCTTTCCAGGACTCAAATAATTTCACAATCTCAAATTCAGAGGCGGGTATTTCACCAATCACGCCGGGCGTATCGGACAAAACACGCACCGAGACTTCCCCTTGAGCTGGGATGCTCACACTCTCTTGAATGCGGAAAATCAGCTCACGACCTTTTGGCTTCAGCTGCGTCGTTTTCACAAGTTTTAATGGACCATTGCGTTTGTTGATCAAGCGCACCGTTCCGCCGGCCTGGGCATCGATTTCCTGCTCCGCGAGCTGTTCGATCGTCTTTTTCTCTTCCAATTGTCGATCGAACAATACTCCAGCGAGCTGCGTTGGTACGCCATTCTCTTCTTGAACACCTTTCCCAACACGAATCGTAAACGACGTGGAAAGATCCTGCTTTTTCGGTGTGAGGGTAATAACCGCTTGAGACAGAGAAACGTAAGCGGCTCCGATAATCCCCGCGACAATAAGAACGCCAGCTGAAACAATCACGGCAATGCGGACGACAGGTCCAAACGATCGACGCGAACCCTGTGAACCTTTTTTCCGAGATTTCTTTTGACGCGTGGAAGATGGGACAGCCATGCGACAAGATTACCCGAATCGATGCACAGCGAACAGAGCTGTGAGACGCTCGGTCAACTCAGAAGATGCAGAAACATGCAGACCGGTTTCAATACGTTCTGCTAGAGCGCCATCGCGTGCAGGAATCAGGAGATGTACGTGGTGTTCTCCGGGGTACAAAAGCAATAGGTCTTTCACCTTCTGCATCAAGTTCGCAGGAGGCGAGGGAGGGAATGCAATCTCAATTGGTGCATATTTGGATGGGAAGTAGGTAGAAAGAGTTCGTGCACGTTGTCGATGCTTCTCTTGTTCCGGTGTCGCGTCTTGCCACGCAGAAACTTTCCGTAGATCTAATCGTTTCACTTTCTGTGCAAGGAGTTTTGGATCTCCGTCCCGGTCATCAATCTTTACTTCGGCAATAATCAGTTGGCCCTCTTCCCACAAATCTGCGGTTTCCGCGAACAACTTTGGAAACACAACGAGTTCCGAACTTGCCGTCCGATCTTCCAAACGAATGAAGGCCATGGCGGCCCCGGATTTAGTGGTGATGCGCCGCGCGTCTGCAATCAATCCGCCCACGCGCACAATCACTCCTGCGCGGTCCGTCGTGATATCCCGTAAGGGAATCGCGAACGCTTCTAAAAAGGGCCGATACGCATCAGCCGGATGCTCGGAGACGTAGAGCCCAAGAAGTTCTTTCTCCCAGCCAAGACGCTCTTCTTTCAAAGCAGGGGTCACAGAGAGGAGCTTCAGTTGAGGGGCTTCCGTTTGGCCGTCCAGACTAGAAAAGAGGTCTTTTTGGCCAGAATCAGCTGCTTTCTGTACCTGCTTCATGTAGGACAA
>CAYJMK010000103.1:1410-3043 GCA_964371425.1 uncultured Candidatus Saccharibacteria bacterium | reverse complement strand
TATATTGAGTGCTTGCACATAGATAGCGGCACCTCTGTGGAAATAGGACTAAAATAGCTCGAAGCGAAATAGATGGGAACGACCTGTGGCATTAAGGATGAGCAGTAAGAGAGCTGCAGCCGGAATCAGATAGGAAAGCGTTCCCGTGCCGATCCGGTCCACACCTCCTTGCACGGTGTAATGAAGAAGGATACGAGCCGCTGTTGGACGAACGACCAGAAAAACCCACACCCATCCAGCCAGATTAAACAAAAACCCGGTCGACAGAAGCGACACAACAGCTCGTGAACGCCAGTAATGGCGATCGAGCAGAAGAGCTAGAAGAACCGAGGACATAGGGGCATGCGCGCAGAATGGAAAACGAAAAGGCGCGTCAAAGGCGGGACAAGCCTGTCATAAAACCTTTCTAGGCTCAAGAGAGCCCAGCAATGGGAGAAAAGAGCCCATAAAAGAAAGAAGAGAAGCGAAGAGCAACCCCAGCAAGCATGATTGAGAGAACCTATTCGGTTGTATAGGTCAACACAGCCCCTTGAAGTAATGCCTCTGACGCAGGATCACCGTCAGGAGCATTCAGATAGGCCCGAACAAACGCAATGGAACCAGAGGGGACAGAAACAGACCCCGTTTTCGTAAAAGGGCGAACCGCCGAGCTCACGCCTGTGGTCGAGACAGGAAGATTGGTTGAACAGGCATTCTGAGCTGGCAACACACAAACACGAAGGTCAACTTCCGTATGACCAGAACCGTTGTCAATACCGTAGTAGGTAAGCTTTGTAACCGTTGAATCAGCAGGCAAGAAGGCTTGCGCAGAAAACCAAGAATTAATGCCTTGCGGGATCAATCCCCAAGGATCAATCAGACTTCCCGTTGAAGATGTGTAACTAAAGCTATCTGTTAACGGAATAAAGGAAGCAGCAGCAAGAGTAAGTGTTTGTGTGCCAGAACCACCATCTGCAACAAGCGCATCCACTTCATCTTTAGAATAGGTATCAACAATGTCAGCCTTTGTGGTTAATGCAGTGTCAACAGCATTTTTTGTATAGAGATTGTCTGCCGTCACATCACCTTGCACCAACAAATCATCATTCACCGTCACAGGCTTATCTGCTTGCCCAGGCAAACGAGAGATTTTCCCGTCGACACGAACATCGTCACCAAACGTAACAGGAATCCCATTCCCATTCGCATCTGTCGTACTATTGACAATCGTTCCATTAAAAAACGTCACACCACCCGATCCTTGATCTCCCACCGTCAGTGAGTTCACCCGAAGAGCACCGTCAAGGTCAAAAATGTCGCCGACAGCGCCGCCGAGACGTGCAACAACGTCAGTGCGCGTCACCGCATACGCGCCACCAGCTAACAACACAGATGCGACAAGGACAGGAAACAACGGAAGGAATCGGCGCATAACACAGATCATGAAAACAAGAGATGAAGACAGTTTATCTCTTCTTACAACTGAACACACGTCCGTTGTGAAACATTACTTGTAATAAGCGTACGCATCTACGCGCAAATCAATGTATTGAAGAGAAGGATAACGCTCCTTGATTTCTTCTCGAAGGACACGCTGGAGTTTTCCGATTTGTGGCTCTGCTGGTCGTTGCAGAGAAAAAAGAATGCGCACACC
>CAYJMK010000103.1:0-1400 GCA_964371425.1 uncultured Candidatus Saccharibacteria bacterium | reverse complement strand
CACACCCTCTACCGTGATCACATGCATCTCTTCAGCTTTTGCTGAAGGAAGTTCAAAACGAGCAATCTGCATGGGCAGCGAGCGACGGAAGAGTTCAGAAAGCTGAACAGCGTAGTTCAGGTGGCGTGGCAGTGTTGCTTCTTTCCCTGGTTCAACCGAACGGACAGACAAATCAACCATCCGAGGCAAATCTTGAGCTAACAAAGCATCTAAGGACGCTTCACAACACGCAACACCATCCGCATCGAGAAAATAGGCTTGACGACCAGAAAGCCACACAGCAGCAATCCGCCGTTGGGTGAGATCGAACGCTAATACGGTTGGATATTTTTTTGTAACATGGACAGAAGCAATACGGGGATCAGAAGCCGTCAATGCTTTTTCTAAATCGTTAGCGGGTACAAGAAAAATATTATTTGCCTGTAAGCCGAAGAATTGTCGACGGAAGACAGGATCTGTGGCAGCACGCAGCTGCGCATGAGAGAGACGGAGATCGCCGCGCAAGACCAGACGTTCCACACGGAAAAACGGCGACACAAACAACGCAAAGGTGAGACCTACGACAGCAATCACACAACAACACGTGAGAGCTGTGAGGCGAGTCTTATCTGAGCGGAAAAACCCACGCAGCCTGGATGTCCGAGCCATACGACCCACAGGTGTTTTCGGTGTGCGCGGACGCAAGAAAGCAAGCCATCCAGCATGCCCTGCACGACTCAAACGCCGCGTGGTTGCAGCTGCGACAGAAGATGGGTTTGTGACGTGCCTCACAGGACGATCAGTTCGACGCACGACTTTCCGCAAATCCACAATCCGTTTTGCCCGAGACAACTTCCGCGCTCCCCCTTGCGAACGACTTAGCGGTTTACGCAAAGAAACCCCGGAAGAAAGAGCGATGCGCTTACGTCCTGTTGGCTTGCGCCAAGATGAAGGCTTCAAACTCGCAAGAAGATCAAAGGCCATGGAAGAGGCTACGATTTTGTGTGCGATGCGCGCGTTCGAGCGCATCTATAATCAATCGATCAACAAGTTCAGGGAACGTGATCCCAGCCGCAGCCGCTTCTTTTGGAAGGATGCTCGTCGGCGTGAGACCGGGAATCGTGTTGATCTCGTTAAAAAAGATCTGGCCGGACACGTCTCCATTTGTTGCCAAGAAAAAGTCAATCCGTGCCATACCCGTACACGTAACAGCTTCATAGAGCATCAGAGCAGCTTCTGAGAGCTCTTTCGCGGTTTCTGCAGAAACATCTGCCGGCGTGCGATGCTCAGCCAAACCAGGCTGATACTTTGCTTCGTAGTCGTAAAACGCGTTTTTGGAAATGGCTTCATCCAGCGGCAACGCCTGCGCATGTGGACCCGTTCCAAGAATGCCACAGTTCAACTCACGCCCTTTAATGTAT
>CAYJMK010000102.1:0-3139 GCA_964371425.1 uncultured Candidatus Saccharibacteria bacterium | reverse complement strand
GTGGGATGATGGTGACGGCGAGTCATAACCCGCCGGAATTCAACGGGTTCAAACTGAATATTCAAAAATCGTCTGTGTACGGGGATGTTTTGCAGGAGATTGCGGATATGATCGAGAAAGAGGATTACGTGATGGCTGCTGAGCCGGCTTCGTACGAAGCGCAGGATATTTCTGAGGCCTACTTCGCCATGCTGAAAGAGAAGGTGATATTGGCGCGACCGTTGAAAGTGGTTGTGGATTGTGGAAACGGCACGGCGGGTCCGTTCGCGCCGCGTGCGTTTAGAGAATGGGGATGTGAAGTGACGGAGCTCTACTGCGATGTCGACCCTGCGTTTCCAAACCACCCGCCCGACCCGGTCAAAGAAGACAACCTGAAAGATCTTGTTGCCAAAGTGAAAGAAGTTGGTGCCGATATTGGTATGGGTTTTGATGGCGATGGAGACCGACTCGGTGTCGTCGACAAGCACGGCCGCATGATTTGGGGCGATCAAATGATGGTGCTCTTCTTCAAAGAAATCTTGGCGAAAGAACCTGGCATGCGCTGCATTATTGAAGTGAAATGCTCACAGGCGTTGGTCGACATGGTGGAGAAATTTGGTGGGAAGCCGGAGTTCTACAAAACCGGACACTCGCTGATCAAAGCGCGGATGAAAGAGATCAACGTGAAGTTTGCTGGGGAAATGTCCGGCCACCTCTTCTTTGCGGATGAATTCTACGGTCACGACGATGCAATTTATGCAGCGGGGCGGTTACTGCGTATCCTTGCCGCGTCAGACAAGGAAATCGGCGAATTCCTCGCAGACATGCCGGTCTATGTTTCGACACCAGAGGTCCGTGTAGAAACAACGGATGAAGCGAAGTTCGCGCTGGTGGACCGGATTGTGAAGCACTTCAAAGATGACACCGACTACGAGGTGATCGACGTGGACGGTGCGCGTGTTTTTTTTGGAGATGGGTGGGGGCTGATTCGCGCATCGAATACACAGCCTGTGATTGTGGCGCGTGCAGAAGCGCACACAGCTGAGCGCTTGGAAGAAATCAAGAAGGTTCTTGAAGATCAGCTCATGCAGGAGCCGACGATCAAGCACGTCGACTGGTCTGGGCGGGAAGGATGAGCGTCCGTATGTCTGCTGTTCTTGCTTGCCGACATCGTGGTGGGGGATTGGTGGTCTCTTGCTGGTCACAAGCCGAGTTCTGTATCACTGCATAGGTCGAGGCTGCAGCTTGGTGCAGGAAGTTCTCCGAAGAAATACCCTCTTTCTGGTTGGTGGATTATTGCTTTTGGTTTATAGCGCCTTACTCCACAATCCTGTGTTTGTGGTTCTTCAGTTGGTTTTTAGTGGTGCCTCTCTTTTTGAGATTCTTAACACATGCCGAAAAGATAAATAGTAGAACTATTTGTTGCATCGATATTCCTGTTGTGTCACTTCGCTAAGACAGTAACAGTTGCACCGCCGCGGAACGTTTTTGCGAAGGCGAAGAAGTTTGGTGTAGCGAGCGAAACACCTTTACGTGTGAAGGCTCGCACTTGGGGACCTCCATTTCGGTTCGGAACCGTAATTATTTCTAACGTGGAACTTCCTGCCACATTTCCGAGTGCGACATTCGCGCCTGCTTCTACGTTTCCGAAGGCGTTGAATTCCGCAATCACAGGTCGATCCGGTGTTGTTCCATACAGTTTTGTCCATGCTTGGCCGTTTTTGAGTTGGGAGACTGCGACTTCAGCTCGGCCATCTCCGTTGGTATCACGTGCGTCGACATCGACGCCGGTACGGGAAGATGGCTGAAAGGCAAAAAATTGAAGGGGTCGCGGCATGCCATTCGCCTTAAACGTACGAACATGTGGACCGCCACCTGTTCCTGCACCAACAATAACTTCCGCTTTTCCATCTCCATCAATATCACCCATCGTAATGGTGCAACCAATTTCTGGTGTTCCAAATGCATTCCATGTTCCGAGAACGGTGCGGGCTGTGTTGTACTTGTAGACTTTCGCCCAGGCTTGACCGCCGGAAAGCTGACAGACACCGATTTCATCTTTACCATCACCATCCACATCACCAGCTGCAACATCGATTCCACCTCGGAAGGAGGGGAGAAAGGCGAAAAACTGGATCGGTTTTGGTGTTCCATTCCGTTCAAACACGCGTACGTGGGGACCTCCTCCTGGCCCAGCACCGACGATGATTTCATCTTTCCCATCTCCATCGACATCACCTGTAGCAATGCGCACGCCGCCACGAAAGGCTGTGTTGAAGGCGAAGAACGATGTTCCATTCCAGTTCCCTGTGCTGTCAAACAGACGGACTTGTGGTCCGCCGCCTGGACCAGCGCCTGCGACAATCAATGCCTTCGTTTCTGCCTTTGCGGGTGCGGGTGTTCCGTTCGTCGTTCCCTTTCCTGTCACGCGAAACGCGTACACAAGCGGTTGTGTTCCATCGACGCTCATCTGTAAGACATAGAGTAGTTTTGTGGATGGATCGTATCCAGCTCCGGTGAGGCTCCAACTACACTCTTCAATGAGATAGCGACTTGGATCCGTACCGGCGTAGGGCTTGAGGCTGGTCGGGTCTTTCTTACCAGCGGCAACGTCTGCGAAATCTCTTGGATTGTAGAAGAGGAAACTGGGATTGTACGGATCACCGTGGTAGCCTTGGTACTGTTCGCAATCGCCTGGACGTTGTAATCCGTAGAACGAACCACCGGCTCTGCGACCAACAACAACAACCGCTTCCGATGTGTCCGTTTCGATCCACGCCATGCCGCCCCAGCCATCTGCATCATGCTCTGGATTTAAGTTTCCGGTGCAACCCGCATACGGGCGTCCGTTGATACATGGGTAGTACATGAGTGTTTTCACACCCAGAGAGGCTCCTGTTGATGGAGTACCGTCTGCCGGGTCGTCTTTCCAGGGTGCGAATGCATACAATGCGGGTCCGACGCTGGTGTTCGCAATCCCTTGTAGAGTGAAGAGGCCAGAGCCGATGCGACGACCGCTGAGGTAGGTATCTGCAAAGTCTGTCGGGATCGGAACTAGGTAGCCGGCTGTTCGAGAACTTCTCGAAACAGCATCGAGTGCGGCACTTCCAAGTCGCCACATGCCGGCGCTTTGGAGGTTGTCGAAATCTGGATTCGACAT
>CAYJMK010000101.1:0-3180 GCA_964371425.1 uncultured Candidatus Saccharibacteria bacterium | reverse complement strand
GGTGAGGGGATCCTCCGTGATGACCATCGCGCAGGCGTGGGTGGAGGCATGGCGAGCGTTGTCTTCCACTTTTTTTGCGGCGGCAATCAGACGCTGAATCTGTGGGTCAGAGTCGTGCATCTGTTTCAATTCCGGCACCTTCTCCAATGCATCGGAGAGGTCCGTGAACATGGGGATCAACTTGGAAATCCGGTCGCAGATGTCGTAGGGAAATCCCATGGCTCGGCCCACATCTCGCACGGAAGCCTTCGCTGCCATCGTTCCGAACGTAATAATGTGCGCCACGTGGTCCGCGCCGTAGAGTTTGGTCACATATTGAATCACCTCATCGCGGCGTGCATCGGCAAAATCGAGGTCGATATCCGGCATCGCGATACGCTCCGGGTTTAAGAACCGCTCGAATAGGAGGTTGTACGCAATCGGGTCGAGGTCAACAATATTCAGCAAATACGAAGCAAAACTTCCCGCGGCAGACCCACGGCCGGGGCCTACAACAATGCCCTGATCCTTCGCCCAGTTCACGAAGTCCTGCACGATCAAGAAGTACGAAGCGAATCCTGTCTGCGCAATCACCGAGAGTTCGTAGTCGAGGCGCTGGACATGTTCTGGCGTAGCTTGTGTGTAGGGGACTCCGTAGCGTTCTTGGTAGCCTTTCTTACAGAGTTCTTGAAGGTACGCATCCGGCGTCGTGTGGGCATCCGGAAGAGGGAAGTGTGGCAACCGAATTTCCCCAAGGGTCAGGTGAACGTTGCATCGGTCTGCAATGACGCGCGCATTCGTGATCGCTTCAGGATGCTCCGCGAACAATTCCGCCATGTCGTCGGGTGAACGGAGAGAGAAGTCTTCATCCACGTAGGATCGGCGCTTCGGATCCGCAATGGTTCGCTGCTGCTGAATACAGGTCACAATATCCTGCGCCTCCGCATCGGAACGGTCGACGTAATGCACGTCGTTTGTGGCGACCAACGGAATTCCTTCTTCTTTTGAAATCCGGAGTAACCCTTCATTGACGGTTTGCTGTAGCTCGATAGTTAGGTGCTGCTGGAGTTCCAGATAAAAATTCCCCTCGCCATACCGTGCGCGGTACATGCGGGCCGTATCACGAGCTTTTTCGTATTCGCCGGACGCTAGAAAGCGCGGAATCTTCCCACCAAGCGATCCCGACAACGCAATCAACCCTTCTTTGTATTCCTCGAGTAGATCTTCATCGACACGAGGTTTGTAGTAGAACCCTTCTAAGTGCGCTTTTGTAGTGAGCTGAATCAAGTTGCGGTAGCCGGTGAGGTCACGCGCTAACAACACCAGCATCGATGGGAACGTGTCGATACGAGGTCGTTTCTGAAATCGTGTGAACGGCGCCACGTACGCCTCCAATCCAAAAATCGGTTTGATCTTTCGCTTATGGCATTCCTCATAAAACTCAATCGCGCCATACATCGCGCCGTATTCTGTGAGCGCAACGGCATCCATACCTTGGGCCACCACAGCATCCAAAAGAGAGGGGATTTTAGCCAGCCCGGACAAAAGGCTGTAGTGGCTGTGGACGTGGAGGTGGACGAACGGGGAGGCCATAAGACCTCCATCCTAGCACAGCAGAGGAGGGCTTCTAAAAGCCAAAAACACGGCTCCCGAGCCGTGTTTAAAGGAGGAAGAAAGGTTAACCCTAATCTTTTTCACCCGCTTTACAGAACTGCTCTCGGAGCGTGTTCACAGACAGATTCGCTTGATCCGTCCAGTAGGTGACACCAGCCATATCCGCTGGGCGGAAGAAGCAAGTTTCGTAGAGCTCTGTGATGGCGGCACGACGTCCTCCACTCTTTTCAAGCGCAGTCACGCGGTCCTTGAATTCTTTACTCTCTGCGAGTCGGAGGCGCATTGCATCTAGCGGTCGAGGATCCTGGCTAAACCGTTTCGCAAGATCTTTCACACCATCTTCATCGCCACCACGCTTCAAGACCGTGAGGTAGGCATAATCGGCGAAGAAGCGGAGGGGATCAGCCGCCACCTGAGCTTGGATGCCGCTGTATTCTTCTGAGAGGAGCATGGCAAGCGCAACACCATTCAAGTCAATCCGCTTTGCGTCATCTCGTGTCACCTGTGCAACCCAGTAGGCACAACCTTTTGCATCGCAGATTTTCGCCAGATTCTCGGGGTAAATACGATCCTGAATCGCTGTGTAGAGATGTTCCACAGCTTTCTTCGTACCGCGTCGCTGTTCAGTGACAAGAAGTCGTGTGCCGTATTCGGCGAATTTCCGATCGTTCATGATGGCGAACTTCACACCGGAAAGAGACGCTGCTTTGGCATCGCTGTGAGCATCGACACTCTTTGGATCGTTATAGAAACGGATGCCATCGATGCGGCCACCCAGTTCCCGTTTCTGGTCCCTAAGCTGAACCAATGCATCATCTTTTTCGACTTTCGTAATATCTAACCCTTTAGAACGAAGTCGGTCACCAAAGACGAGCTCATAGTCGTACATGACGGTTTGCAGACGGTTCAGCGTCTTGAACGCGAGATCATCCGATTCAACACCATCCGTAGTCACACGGAACGTGTAAACTCCACGACCGCAGTCGAGGTTTTCACCCGGGGCATCGCAGCGTTCACCACCCTGCAAGCCCGTGAGGACGGCGTAGAACGGGGTCTTGACGTCTGTCTTATCGAAGTATGTGTCTGCTTCTTTGCGCGCACCCGGACCGGCCAACGGAAGATACGAAAATTTCAAGAAATCAAGTTTCTTCCCTGAAACCGCCTTGGCCTTGAGAGCATCTTCTGCAGCTTGATCTGCATAGCCCCACTTCACAATCACACGGTCTGCTCCACGATGGATAACACGGGGTTCAACCGTGATATCACCGGGAGCGTCTTCTACAACGTCTTCACCTTGGCAGAGAGGGAGACGAATGGGTTCCTCACCGCCGATGGCGAGATTCTCAACATCTTGGATGCAAGCCTGCTGGTCCGCAGGGTCTTGCACGGGGTCTGGCCCTGCAGCGTCTCCGTTATTCGCACCATTCCCATCTCCAGCGGGCGGAAGAACAGGCACAACAGGAACGATAGGTTGAACAGGTTGGATATCGACAGGAGGAACAGGTGCATCCGCCGCATACGTTACTTCCAATGTAAGCGAATCCACGTTCAGAGAAGCGGCTGGAAGAGTGATAAAGCGCACAGGAG
>CAYJMK010000100.1:0-3314 GCA_964371425.1 uncultured Candidatus Saccharibacteria bacterium | reverse complement strand
GGGTCAGTCGGGGGCCAATAATCCAGACCGATTATGGCCGCAGCGTTCTCCTGTGAAACCTGCGGCACACAGTTCCCCAAGTGGTCGGGGCGCTGTGAAGGCTGCGGGTCTTGGAATAGCCTCAAAGAAGTCGATATTCCTGTGATGCGGGGGCGTAAACGACCCCTTTCTAAGGGATCCTCTTCGCGTTTGGCGAGCGGAAAACAAAGTGTAGGACGTCCAAAACCGTTCTCTGAAATCGCGGCCGCTCCCGCTGCACGTATGCGAACAGGTTTACCAGATGTCGATCGTGTTTTAGGTGGGGGACTTGTGCCGGGCATGGTCGTGCTGCTGTCCGGAGAACCGGGCATCGGTAAGTCCACGCTGCTCTTACAAGTGTGCGCCGCGCTCGCACAGAGTGGTCGGAATGTTCTCTACGCCTCCGGCGAAGAATCAGGCGGCCAGGTGCGACTACGTGCAGATCGGCTAGGGATTGCAGGCACACAGGACCGTTTAGCATTTGTGCACGAGCAAGATGCAGACGCGATCATTGGTCACTTAGGGCAAGAAAAAGCAGATATCTTGATTGTCGATTCAATCCAAACCGCCTACGTGCCGGAGATTGCTGGTGAGCCGGGAAACGTTGCGCAGGTGCGTGCAGCGGCAGGCCGCATTGCAGAAGTCGCCAAACGCTCTGGAACAGCCGTCATTCTCGTGGGACATGTCACCAAAGAAGGGACGATGGCGGGTCCAAAAACACTCGAACACTTAGTCGATGCAGTTTTACAGCTGGAAGGAGATCGGATGCATGCGTTCAGAGTGTTGCGCAGTCTCAAAAACCGATTCGGCGCCACAGACGAGACAGCCATTTTCAGCATGGAAGAAGAAGGGTTGGTCCCTGTGGCGAATCCATCCGCGTTTTTCTTGGCGGAACGGCAAGAAGGGGCTCCGGGGTCTGTTGTCACAGCCACAGTGGAAGGTTCCAGCGTGTTCTTAGTCGAAACACAGGCCATAGCATCGCCTTCGCCGTTTGGTTATCCCAAACGGACCAGCTCTGGCTTCGATCTGAATCGCCTCCAGCTGCTTGTGGCCGTTCTGGCTAAAGTTGTTGGACTGCCACTCGCAGAACGAGATGTCTACGCAAACGTCGTGGGTGGGGTGCGCTTGGCAGAACCGGCAGGGGATTTAGCGGTCGCGTTAGCCGTCGCATCTTCAGTGTTAGACCGTCCAGCAAATGGCCGAGCGGTGGCGTTCGGGGAAGTGGGTCTCACAGGGGAAGTGCGTTCCGTGCCACACCTGGAACGACGCTTGAAAGAAGCACAGCATCTTGGCTTTACCAAGGCGGTTGTGCCGAGAGGTACCGGTCGGCCGCTCAAAGCCTCACGTTTGGAAATCGTTCAAGTACGAACGCTGCGGGAAGCCATGGAAGCTTTACTGACGCTAGTGCCTGCGCGGGTTGCTGCACGAATCGGACAGAAGCCATAAAAAAAGCGCCGCGGCCATAAGGGCGGGCGGCGACGGACGGAGCGAACCGTTAGAACGCTCCTGAGAGCGGCGAACCGCTAGGCAGTGGCGAGCACCTTCGCGATGAACGGCGACTGGGTCGCCTCATACGCGAGACGGAGCTGCGTACCGAAGCGGGCCATCACATCGCCGCACTCGCTCTTATCGAGCTGGCGGCGGCGACCCCGCGATTGCACGGCCACGATCCGGGCACGCCCGAGATCGAAAATCTCCAGATCCCGCGTACGAGGCCGCGGCGAGATCGCCTGGGCCCAGCGTGTTCCGGGCCGGATGGCATCGAGCGGGAACAGGAGCTGGCCCTGCTTGCGCCCCTTCTCCGTACTACGGGGGACCGAGATTGCGTACATTCTCACGTTCTTCCTCCACTCATTACGCATTGACGCGGTGCGTCGTCACGGACGGATGATGCATCCCCCCGAGCCACACATCCTCGGTCGCACCCTCCTGCTTCGACGGCATCGCCGCCGCCGGCTTTTCCGGATTTCGCGGATGACCCAGCGGAACCGGGTGCTTCGCCCGCAGGTGGCCGAAGAACCGACCACGATCATCGGGATCGCCGAAGTCGATCGCCGCAAGGCCGAGCAGGATCCAATCGCCATCGACCGCACCCACGATCCGGGCACGGATCATATACACAGTCTTGTCCGAGCCATGTCGGCCGTCGGACCCGTCCGTGCACACCTCCACTCGCTTGCCCGCGAGGCGACGGATCGCAACCGGCACGTCATGCCGATCGACCGAATGCCGCACGAACCCGATCGCGTTGAGCTCCCGCTTCTTCACTGCTTCTTTGGCCACGGTTTCTCCCTTGAGGCCTGTCAGAGTACAAAGCCAAAATCCCTCCCAGGACTGGCTCTGGGGGAGAGAGTACTGATTTTTTCGCCGGCGTCAAGAAATCGGAACTGAGGATAAGTCTTTTCCAACAGGTTCTGCGAGCGTTCGCCGAGCTTCTTCTTGGGCTCTGGAGAGCAATTCTGCATCCATCAGCGAGGCCATACGAAGGTCCGGTAGGCCGGATTGCTGGGTTCCCGCTAATTCTCCGGGGCCACGTTCGGCTAAATCTTGCTCTGCCAATATGAAGCCATCAGTGATCTCTGCAAACGCGCGTAAACGCCGCGCCGGAGAGCCAGCATGAGAAACAAATGCCAAACAAAACGACGCATGCTCACCGCGGCCAACACGCCCACGGAATTGGTGGAGCTGGGCTAAGCCGAATCGTTCTGCACCATAAATCGCCATCACGGTGGCATTTGGGACGTCCACGCCAACTTCGATCACAGATGTGGCGACTAAGACATTGAGTTCGCCGCCAGCAAATTTCCGCATCACCCCATCTTTTTCGTCTTTCGGAAGCCGGCCGTGCAACAGCGCAACCCGCAGTCCAGAAAAAGGCCCTTCAGAAAGGCGTTTAAACTCGGCCTCCGCACTTTTCACGTCCTCTTCTTCGTCTTCCTCAATGCGTGGACAGACCACAAAAACTTGGCGTCCCTTCTCGGCTTGCTGACGAATAAATTGTTCGGCCACGCGCTGGCCATATGGTGGAACCACACGCGTGGAAATTGGTACACGCCCAGCGGGCAGTTCGTCTAACACAGAAACGTCTAGGTCTGCATACAACGCCATTGCAAGTGTGCGAGGAATAGGGGTCGCTGTCATTGAAAACATGTGCGGCACACGCCGTCCCGCCGCTTGTCGCAGTTTGTCGCGCTGTTGCACACCAAACCGATGCTGCTCATCGACAATCACTAATCCTAATTTTTTAAAACGAACCGTATCTTGAATCAACGCGTGTGTGCCTATGGCGATCTGAA
>CAYJMK010000099.1:1699-3318 GCA_964371425.1 uncultured Candidatus Saccharibacteria bacterium | reverse complement strand
TTCTGCAAAACAAGCACAGGCCCTCGGCTTGATCGACATGATCGGCTATGAAGAAGACGCGCTCCAATTACTTAGTGAGAGAGCAAGGATCACAGATACACCAACGGTTATTGAGTATGACGAACCATTTTCGTTCGAAAATCTCTTTTCGGTTGTTTACCGAGGAGGATTCGGATCGAACAACGCCGTTATTCAACGCGCGCTCTCGCTCGTTTCCGCACGCCCGGAAGCAATGTATCTTTGGCGACCCTAAGAACAGAAGAAGGGGGAAATGAAAAAAGTCTTATTAAAGAACAAGAAAACTCCTTGGTGGGGGATAAAGGTTGGCTGGCCTTTCTTAACATTTGTGATCATAACGGGAATTGGTGGTCTTTCTCTTCTTCTTTGTTTTGGATATCAGGATGTCTTTGCATTACGTGAAACATCTGTCCAGACAACAGAAAAAACGAACGGAGACACGGTAGCGCTAGGAGAGGGCATTGTGGTCGACTTCAATGAACCGATCCAAACAGAAAACCTGTCTGCAGCTGTCTACCCTACGACAAAAATACGTCTCTCGTTTGAAGAAGGAGTGACGGGAAAAGATGCGAAGCGTGTCCGTGTTATTCCAGAAGAACTACCGCGGCCAGGTAATACCATTGTGGTTGTGCTTTCAGGCTTGAAATCTGTGTTTGGGACAGAGCTTCCAGAGCGCCGTTATGCGTTTCCTACGCAGCCCCTTCCATCAATCAAGACGATTCAGTGTGCCCAAGGTACGGAAGAATGTGTGACAGGAGACCCACTCACAGTTGAATGGACAGGTGATCGTACAGGGTTTGTTTCTAGATACCTGACAGAAGATGGTCAGTCGATGCGTGTCGAGAAGGTGAATGAGACACACGACCTTCTGTATCGCCCAGAAACCGCTGGAATAGAGGCAAACACGATTGTGATTCAACTATTTGAACGTGGGGAAGGGTTGATCGTTGGTAAAGAAGCGGTGAAAGAAGCGGTGTCAGAAGAGCGGTATCAGATAACATCAGGGTAATAAAAAGTCCCGTCACGAGCGACGGGTAGGAGGAACGCCGGAGCAGAAGCGGGCTATGCGACCGCAAAACGTTGGTACCAGGAGACCGTGCTCCCAGGGTGAACGACCGCGGTGCCGGCATGAACAGTTTCCCCACCAGTGAGCTTGCCATCGATGAGAAACAAAAGGTCTCCATCGGCAGCATACACAGCGTTCGAAGATGAGGGCCTCACTTCCTCTCGCATCGAGAGCGTGACGGCGAGGCCACCGACGACACGCTCCACGAAGGGATGTTCGCTCATGCGGACGTGATACGCCGCGCGAGTCACATCGAGCACAGTGGCACGCTGACGGGTTTGATTCGTCAGACGAACGAAGAGTGCCATCTTGGTTCCGTCTGGAAGCAGGATGCGGTGCTGGTTGTTCTGGGTCTCGGGAGGCTCCAGAACTCCCGTTCCTTCGCAGCCTTGGGACGTTAGAGCAAACGGAGCAAGAGATGCCAACCACAGAAAATCACGTCGGGTCGGTGACAAAACAATCCTCCTTCGAAACAAAAAGGGCATGAAGCCCTTCCGAGTGGTGAAAACGAACGGATGCAAGAGGAACCCATGTC
>CAYJMK010000099.1:0-1689 GCA_964371425.1 uncultured Candidatus Saccharibacteria bacterium | reverse complement strand
GTCCCCTCACTTCCTGCCACGGGAAGCCCAGAGGGAGTCAATCGCTTGCCGATCTGGCTTCGCCCTTTAGGAGGGCGTTACAGTTGCGGGACAGCGGGGGACTTACACCCCCTTCCGCAAGCGATGGACGGCAAGAAGCATCATAGCGCATGGACGAAGCCGCATTTTCAGAGATCTCCACAGGAACAATCATGTTGATGTTGTCTGTAAAGGACATTGACAGAACAAAATAATATATTGTAATAAATAAGAAGAAAGAGAAGGGGAGAGAGGAAGAGCGAGGGAAGAACGGAGACAGAAACGATTCTGTGGCGACTCAGAAAAGAGACAGAATGAACAGAAAAGAGTGTGAGTACAGGGATGTGCAGCACAAGAAGGAACGATCGGAACGTTGAGTTGTACAATAGCCATAGCAAAAAAAGCCGTTATGAGGTGGAGGGATAGGTCCAACAGAGTCTCCAAAAGAGGACTGAGGTGCTTCTGAAGGAGGAGGAAAGAAGGAAGAAGGTGGCATCTCAAGGCCTCTGTACTAGAGAAACAAGGTTAGAAAGAGAAAGCGGAATCGTACGAATGACAGACAGAGAGAGGAAAAGGGGCTAGATATTTCATCAATCAAACATGTCGCACAATGTATGTTCTACGACGCAACGAATGGCACAAAGGAGGAAAAGTCCTCACAAATACTAGTTCATCGGAATGTTTCGGAATGACAAACATATGTAGAATTATGGAAATCCTTTTCTTTGTATCGCTCTCACTTTTTACCTACGAGTTGGAGTTCTCTAAAGAAAGTTCATCCATCAAGTCATCCATTCAAAAAAGACTTGACAAAAAGAGAAATGTTCTACGTTTTGTAGAACAGATCGCTCCCCACCCTTACAGAGGAATAATGATCTTTTTGTTTCAATAAGATCACACTTTGAACACTCTAAGGTTTCGGCAAATACCCAAGTGGGTCGACGGGAATGCCGTTCGTGTGTACTTCAAAATGGAGGTGTGGGCCTGTCGTTCTGAGACCCGCACCCGGAGTCCCAGGAGCACCACCGGTGAGGCCGATCACGTCCCCTTCTTTGATACTGTCACCCGCTTTCACATAGGAGGCGATGACATGGCCATACAGGGTCGACAATCCATTCCCATGAGCAAGTAAGATATAGCTATATCCCATCCCTGCGTTGCGGTACTGAACGACATAGGCGTTCGCAGGCGCATGAATCGGTGTCCTTTGTGGTGTCGGAATGTCGATGGCGTTGTGTTGATAACCAAAATAGCGGAAGTACGAAGGATCACGGAAGAACGCCGAGATGCCGTGAATCGGCGCAACCGGCCAAGACAGTGTCCCATCACCAGGAACAAACGGAAGGGTATCTTTGCGACGTGCTTGTTCTAGGAGACGCTGAATTTCTCCTTGCGCGTTCTTAATATCAGCTTCCGCGTCGCGCTGTTCTTTCCGGGCTTGCTCAAGGAGAGCGGCGAATTTATCTTCCTGCGAATTTGTTTCATTGAGTAAGATGACTTTTCCTTGCCGCTGGCCATCAAGAAGGGCTTTTTCTTCATCGAGCCGCTTCTTCAAGTCTTCCAGTGTTGATTTTTTTGCGGCAAGAACGCGGGCCTTCCAATCAAGTTCGTCATACAACTTCTGGATGCGTACAAGCGTTCCCTGTGTTTCGTGCTGGAGTGTCTCGGTAC
>CAYJMK010000098.1:0-3326 GCA_964371425.1 uncultured Candidatus Saccharibacteria bacterium | reverse complement strand
TGCGGTTGGATCATGCTATTGCGCCCGTACACTTCTTAGCGGCTGCGGCTGCGTTAGCTGTGGCGAAAGAACTTGGAGTTAACGCCGTCGAAGTCCTAGGACGACTCACAACATGGAAACCACCAAGTCGTCGGATGGAACGTAAACAAATGCCAGATGGGACGACGATCATTGACGACACGTACAACGCTTCACCCGAGGCGATGCAAGCGGCGCTCGAACTATTGAAGGAATTCCCTGTGCTTGGACGAAAGATTGCCGTCTTGGGAGATATGCGTGAACTCCATGCTTCCCAAGATCGCATGGCACACGAAGCGGCAGGGAAAGCGGCTGCGAAAGCGACAACGCTCCTGATTGCGGTTGGAGAACGAAAGAACTGGATGGCAGAAGCGTGCCGGGCAGCTGGTGGGACCGCACAAGAAGCTGCCGATAAAGACGAAGTGGCTCGTTTGTTATGTGAACTCGATCTCAAGAAAGAAGATGTTGTTCTCTTTAAAGCTTCACGCGCGATTGAACTAGAAAAGGTTGTGGATGCGCTTATAGGGAAAGACCAGTAAGATACACAAACGAGTGGTCGTTGAGAGCTTCGTCTTTTACTCGTCATGATAGAGATCCGGAAAAAGAGCGGATCCATACGGACAAATGTGCGCAAGCGAGCCCTTTTGCTTGTTATTGTGACACTTCTATTTGGGTTTTCAGGACCGCCAAGTGTCTCGGCGGTCTACACATTCGAACAAACAAATACGGATGGGTTTGGAGTCTCGGGGAACCGAGTGTTTAGCTTTAAAACAGCTGCGGTGAATACAGGAGGTTGGTTGTGGGCTTCGACGTCAAACATCACAACAGGGGCAAAACTATGGCGAACCGATACGGGTGACCCAGGTGATTGGGACGCGGTGGTGACAGATGGTTTTGGGAACACGGACAACGTCTCGATTGGCATGCTCGTACGGTTTGGAGATTTCTTATACGCCGGAACAGAGAACACCGTGTTCGATGCCGGAGCGGAGATCTGGCGTTGTGACATGACATCTGTGGATTGTGCGATCGAAACAAACTGGGCCGCAGTGGTGGCGGATGGAGTCGATGGAAACGATGTGGGTGCTGATGAAAGTGGATTCGGGATGGGGAATACAGGGAGCTCTGCCGCGGTCAATGGTATTGGGGATGGAGTGGTGGTGGGAAGTGAGTTGTATGTAGGAACGCTCGGAGATGCAACTGTGTGGAAGACATCGAACGGAACAACCTGGACGCAATCCAGCGACCAAGATTTTGGAATGAGTATTGGAGGTGGGGCCAGTGAAGATATTCGTGCACTGATCGCTTCCGATACGGCGATCTATGCGGGCATGGCACAAATAGGTGGGATTGGCGCGTTAACAGGTGCGCAAGTCTGGCGTTGTCTTCTTGCTTCTTTGTGCGATGCGGCGGGGGATTGGAGTCGCGTAAGTGACCCAGGCTTCGGCGCAACGAATCCGTGGGATGTGGCGCGCGTAAACGCGATGGCATTTTTAGACGATGGGTCTCTGTATGCAGGCATGGACGAAGAAACAGGCGGCGAAGGCGGGAAACTATACCGCTGTGATGAAGAGGTAACGGGTTGTGCCTCTCAAGCGGATTGGAGTCAGGTTGGAACGAACGGTTTTGGGAACCCTGAGAACTACGCCTTCACAACACTCTTCACCTACGCAAATACGCTCTATGTCGGAGCAGGCAACGTGACATCAGACGAAGGTACAGAACTGTGGCGAACGGTAGATGGGGCAACCATTGAACTCGTGCAAGATGGAGGCTTCGGCGACGGCTTGAACAACGATCCTGGAACGATCATCAATTTTGGAAATGATCTCCATGTCTTTGTGGATGATGCGCTGAGTGGCGCAGCGGCTTACCGTGCCAACCTCGATCCAGTACTGACATTGGCAAGTGCAGCACAAGACACGGATGGTTCTGGGAGAGTGGCGGCAGGAGTCACTATGGACGATCCAGATACCACACCTACAGGTGAGTTTAAGGTTGAATACAGTTTGGATGGAGGTGCAACCTACGCAGACGCAACGTTGTCTACGACAGATGCGGACACAACAGCCACGGCAGGCGATCCGTCGATTGGCAATGGACAGATATACCAAGTGGGAACAGGTGCGGGATACGTGGATATTTCAGCGGGACCAAACACAGTGGCATTTGTCTGGCGGGCAGCAGTGGATGCACCAGATACAGAGACAACGGAAGCGATGTTACGCCTGACACCATATGACGGATTTGGAGAAGGAGATCCAATCGAAACGGCAGCGTTCACCGTGGATACACTCGATCCGGTTATTTCTGGACTCGAAACCGACGTCGCCGTTGTAAAAGCGGGAGAGACGATCACGATCACTTTTGACGTGAGCGAAGCATTGCCGACGAACCCAGCAGTGACAGTGAACGGAATGGCTGCAACATTCGTTTCTGTCAGCGGATTGTCCTACACCTATACCTACGATGTGACCGGCGATGAAGAGGAAGGGAATGTAGACGTCGTCGTCGTCGCGACAGATGGATTTGGGAATGAAGGAAACGCAACCACATCTGTGGAACTTGATTTTATGCCTCCGGTTACGACCGCTTCGCCAGTGGCTGGAGCCTATACAACAGCGCAAAGTGTCACACTTTCAAGCGATGATGTAGAAGCGGGGGCCGTTCGCGCAACGGCGAGCGGGGTCGACGCGATTTACTACACAACAGACGGTTCTGATCCGACAATAGGTTCCACAGTCTACGATAGTCCTATCGATACCACCGATGATGGAACGACGGTTATCAAATTCTTTGCTGTTGATGGTGTTGGAAATGAAGAATCCATCAAGACAGCCGCGTACGTGATCACACCTATTATTGAGAGTGCAGTGAGCGGCACGATCTTTCGTGATGATGACCACAATCATGCTCAGAACGCAGCAGAACCTGGGTTGGGAGAGGTCATCATCACTCTCTATACCGATACAAACGGAGACGGGTCTCTTGATTTCGCTGTCGACACACTCGTCTCAACAAAAACAACAGCAGCGGATGGATCCTATGCGTTCGCAGGTCTTCCACAAGATGGATATCTTCTCTTTGTAGACGAATCAACTATTCCAGCCGGGTATACGCTCACGACGGCGAATAACCCTGGGTACCTTGGGTTGTTTGTTTCTGGACAGACTTTTGTAGCGAAGTTTGGTTATGCGCCTCCGGCGGGAGGATCAGGACCGGTCCCCCCTCCTTCAGGGGGAGGAGACGGTGGAAGAGGAAGCGGCGATGCAGAACCCACACCAGAACCATCAGAAACGCCAAGTAAT
>CAYJMK010000097.1:0-3346 GCA_964371425.1 uncultured Candidatus Saccharibacteria bacterium | reverse complement strand
GCGCTGAATACAGATGACCGAATGATTCCCGGTCTAGATGAACCGATTGCCTCAGGCGGAACCATCCAAATCGATCGCGCTAAAAACGTTACCGTGAAAGCAGACGGAAAAGAGCAGCAGCTTCGCTCCGCGTCGCCCACTGTTGGGAGTCTCCTTGGAGAACTCGGCCTGACAACAGGAACGGAAGATCGTATTGAACCACCCGCAGACGCGCTCCTCCCAGAAAACGGAATCATCACCATCACACGCGTTGGTCACAAAGAAATCACAGAAGAAGAGTCGATTGCGTTCGAAACGCGCACAGAAGAAGATACACAACTAACACGTGGTAAAACGGTCACAGACAAAGAAGGAAAAGAAGGTCTCCGACGCATCACTTACAAGATCACCGAAGAAAACGGGATAGAAACGAATCGGGAGAAGATCTCAGAAGAGACCATCCACAAACCAGAAGCCCGAATCATTCGAAAAGGGACAAAAGTTCCTCCTACCCCTCCTCCACCTCCTACTCCCGTCCAAACACCAGAGAACCCAACAAGTGGAAACGTTGACTACGGGAGAGCCACCTACTACTGGGGCCCAACCGCAGCTGCCAGCAACCTCCTTCCCAAAGGAACTCACGTCCGAGTGACAAATACGAACACAGGAGCTTCGATCGATGTCGTAATCGACGATACAGGCGGTTTTAGAAGACCAACCATTATTGACCTCCGAAGCGACCTTTTTGCCCAGCTTGCGCCACTTTCAGCAGGAATCTTCCCTTGTAAAGTCGAAGTCATCCCCTAAATCACATTGACGAATCCGACCAAGCTAGGTAGGCTTCTCCTACCTTTCCTACGAGTCGTGCGGCCCACCCCAGAAGGGCCCAGCCGCGAACATCATCTATGAACAAAACATTTGTTCTCATTCAGCTCATTCTCGGTGTTCTCTTAAGTCTTTCGGTCCTCCTACAGCAAAAAGGGACTGCTCTTTCCGAATCGTTTGGTGGTACGGGGAGTATTTACTACGCCCGACGAGGACCCGAAAAATTCCTCTTCTACGCCACCATCGTTATTGCCTTGGGCTTTTTCGGCCTCTCAATAGCGGCAATGGTGCTCTCGTGAGCACCTCCATCCTCGTTCAAAGTGCATGCCAGATATCGAACCGTCGCTACCGCCGTCGCCGACACCTGAAAACGGCCCGGCCCCCCATCCTGTTGCTCCACGCAAACCAGGGATCTCGCTGTTCCGTCGTCGTACAGCAGCAGATATTATCGCGCCGCGCTTAGATCGAACCGCTCGCCCAGCTCCAAGTGAACAGAAAAAAGCAGACCACGAACGCCTCGCTCTCGAGCGAAGAGAAGCACGGCAACACGCACGGATGGAACGTGCCGCAAAGCGAAAGGCGGAAAAAGACGCTCGTCGTGCGAAAATCACACGCCGCTTTCCTTCGAAAGCGCATTGGCGTTATTTCCCTGTCGTCTTCGCTCCATGGGAACGACACGTATTTTCACTCGGTATCCTGATCTTGATGGTCGGAATCGTGTTGCTTGCAGGGAGTGCATTCGGTCAGCTCCTAGAGCCCGTACCAACACGAGGAGGCTCGTACACAGAAGGGATTCTTGGGCAGCCAGAGCAAATTAACCCCCTTCTGCTTAAAAAAGACGCCGACCGCGATTTAGCGCAGCTCATGTACGCAGGGTTGATGCGTTACAACGCTCAGCAAGAATTAGAGCCTGATCTTGCGGAGTCCTACGAAGTCTCAGACGAAGGGAAAACCTATGTCTTTCATCTGCGAGAGCATCTTGTTTGGCAAGATGGAAAACCGCTCACAGCGGACGACGTTGTGTTCACCGTCGGTCTCATGAAAGATCCAGAAGTGAAATCACCGCGCCGCGCCGATTTCCAGTCTGTCACAGCAGAAACCGTAGACGAACGCACAGTGAAATTCTCCCTCTCAAACGATGCGTTTGTTCCATTTCTCCGAGAAAACACAACCTTCGGAATCTTGCCGAAACATTTGTGGGAAAATGTCGCGCCGTCACAGGTTGGACTATCTGATTTGAATCTTCGAGTGGTTGGCGCTGGCCCATTCGCCTTTGATCAATTCCGAAAAGACAAAGAAACAAGCCAAATCACATCTTATGCCCTCAAACGCAACAAGAAATATCACGGTCAGAAAGCCTACCTAGACAGCATCACATTCCGTTTCTACGACGATGCAGATCTCCTCCTGCGTGACTTCCGAAAGGGAAAGATCGATGGAATACATTCGCTCTCTCCTTCGCAAAAAGCGTCCATTCCAGAGCGGACACGACAAAAATGGCAGATTCACGAACTGCAGCTACCAAGTTATTTTGCGCTCTTCTTCAACACGGCCAAGAGCGACATCCTGAAAGATGAAAAAGTTCGGCGTGCCCTGGGCAGCAGTCTCGATCGTGAAGCGATTGTCAAAGAAGCGCTGAATGGCGCAGCACGCGTGACAGACGCACCAATTCTCCCATCCTTCCTCGGCTTCAACCCAGAGATTACCCGTCTCACACATGACGACGGACAAGCGCAAACCTTGCTCGATGAAGCTGGTTGGAAGATTCCAGAAGGTGGCACCATCCGGAAAAAGGGCGACATAGAACTTGTGATTGAAGTCGTCATGCCAGACCATGATCCCTTCCCGAAAATTGGGGCCGTTTTGAAACGTGAATGGGAAGGGATCGGCGTAAAAACAGAGATCACCATGCAAGACAGCGCAACCTTACGCTCAGAAACAATTCGTCCACGCGCTTACCAAGTTCTTCTCTTTGGACAATCCATTGCGCACGATCCAGATCCTTATCCATTCTGGCACTCTTCGCTACGGGAAGACCCAGGTCTGAACCTGACATCGTACAAAAATTCCACCGTCGACGAATTACTGACATCCGCCCGAAAAGAAACGGACGAACATCAGCGCACGCTCAAATATCTTCACTTCCAAAACGAACTTGCACGTGATCTCCCAGCTATTTTCTTGTACGTCCCAACGTATACCTACGCGCTCGACCGCGGGATCCGAGGTGTTGAATTGTCAGCGATTACATTCCCATCTGACCGCTTTGCAGATGCGAATCTTTGGCACCGCCGCGTGAACTGGCGTTTCCAACTCCCTACCAATAAGAAGACAACAGAAGAGAAGACTGCTTCTAAATCATCTTCAACACCTGCAAAAGATGCTTCCGATGCAAGCGTCTCCCCTATGGACAACGCGCAACCATCTGACGATAACACAACACAAAACACTCCAACTTCCGAAAATCAGCCATCCAATTAACCCGCTTCCTAAGCTTCCTAAGACTCCGCCGCTCGCACATTCCGCTTCTTTACCCTTGCCT
>CAYJMK010000096.1:0-3438 GCA_964371425.1 uncultured Candidatus Saccharibacteria bacterium | reverse complement strand
GTGGTGCCAGAACCGTACGGGATTGTGGCGGGACGGTAAAAAGAGTGCGCAAAAAAGTCTGCCTATAACGCAGATAGCTTTTCCTAAACCGTAAACCCAACCACACGTTCACGCCCGGCCAGGTCTTTCACGGTAGAGATCGTGGCGCCGGGGAACACGGAAGCAATCTCCATACGGAGGAGTCCTGTCTGGGTGGGGTCGACTTCGAAAAACGCCGCTCCACCAACGCGCAAGACTTCCGGCAATTGTCGCAACAACGCGGAGTACAGAGACAAACCTGTTGCATCGGCATCAGACGGGACCAGGGCTGTGCGAGGCTCATATTCGCGCACGTCACGCGCGATGTCAGACCACTGGTCGGCCGTCACATACGGCAAGTTCGCTACCACCACATCGAGCGGCTGTGTTTGGTCAGAAAGCAAAAATGATTCTCGGAGTTCAACCAATTCTCCAACTCCGTGGCGATGGGCGTTCTCCTCAGCGATGCGTAATGCATTCGCAGAAATATCCGTCGCGGTCACAAAAGGCGAAGAAAGTTCGAGCGCGAGCGTAATAGCCAAACAACCGGAACCAGTCCCAACATCTGCAATCCGAACGGGCGGGGTTGGGCGTGCAGCGGCATAGGCTAAAACCTGTTCGACAATCAATTCTGTTTCCGGGCGAGGGATCAATATATCTGGTGTCACGCGGAACGGCCGGCCGTAAAACTCACGGACGCCTAATAAGTATGCGATCGGTTCACATTCCAAACGCCGGGCGAGAAGATCGCTATACATTTCAGTCAGATTCTCGGCGAGAGGATCGGCCGCATGTGCAACCAAAAACACCCGAGGCACATGCAAGGTATGCGCTAACAACACCTCGGCATCCAGGCGTGGCGAATCGGAAACGGACGCTAACAATGCCGTGCCACGCAGCAAGGCATCACGGATGGTTGTTCCAGAAGGAATTAGGCGACCCACCATAAGTTCGAAAACATCATCGAAAAGAGCGTAAACAGCACAGCAGAAATCGCTAACAATCCGTTAAACAATCCAGGGTGTTTTCCGCCCGCGCGTCCGATAAGAAAAGCGATCGGAAAAAGAACGGCGCAAAACCGTGGAATACTGTGGAACGAATCCGTGAGCGCGGGGATAAGAATCGAGAGAAGAATGTAGATGCCGTAGGAAATGCGTAAACGAATCAAGACCAGGAGACCTGCGATGATGCCGAAAGAAAAGAACAAAAAGTCCGTGTTGTTCCCAAGGGCATACGCCAGGTTGGGTCCATGATACAGGAAGAGATCGTGCGCGTAGCTTCCCGTCGTCTTCAAAAAGGCGGGCAAAGAAAACACAGTGGAACGGCCCCAACTGTCTTGGCCCGACAAAAACAAGAACGGATTCCCGAACTTCGCCCACAGGTACGACATGTATCCAATCAAGCCGAGTAGGGGAAGAAACACGGCAAACACATTCCACTGCGTCGCGGCAGGTCGCCATTTTCGTTGTTCAAAGTATTCAATCGCCAAGGCAACCGCCAAAAACAAACCGGAAGGACGTGTTGCCGCCGCTAACGCACCAAGAAGACCAGCCCACCACCACTTGTTATTTCGCGCGAGTAAAAACGCGCCCACCGAAAGCAAGAGGAACAAGCCTTCTGTATACGCGGAGCCAAGAAAAACAGCCGTTGGGAAAAGGAGAAAAAGAAGGAGCGCACGCCAACTTCCAGCAGTGTTCAGATCTTTCCGCGCAAGTTTGTAAAGCAGCGGCAGAGCAGCGAAGAGAGCGACATTGGCAACAAGCAACAAAGCGCGCAACGGATCCAAGCCACTCAAAAGCGAAACACTCTTAGCAAGAAGGGGGTAGAGCGGGAAGAACACCAGATTCGAGTAGGCTGCGCCAATGTCATGCACGTAGCCATGCTCCAGAATCGAAAGGTACCAACCTGAATCCCAGCGTGTGAAAAAGCTCAGTCCTTCTGGCAGATGACCGGGGACCCACGGGTTATCAGAAATCCAGGTGTACGCGGGATCCTTTCCCAGATTGAGACGATGCTTGCCCATGTACGCCGCCAGCCACAACGCCACACGCCAACCGGCAAACAGAAGAACGATTTGGAACGCGAACAGCCAATGTCGGGCTTGAGGAAGCCAGCTCAGGAGAGTGTGTTTTGTAACTGGTTTTTCGAGGTTGATATCCATGGGAATCAGAAGACGTTTTGTCTTGGTGGTCGAGCGTTCAAAACAATCAAGCATCTGGCTTTGTCGCCAATTGTCGAGCAATATCTTCTTTTCGGACGGCTTCAATTATCTCGCTAATGCCCCCTTCCAAAATCGCGGGCAAATTATTCCACGTTCGCGGAATGCGGTGATCCGTCACACGATCTTGAGGATAGTTATACGTCCGAATCTTTTCAGAGCGATCGCCCGTGCCAATCTGCGATTTACGCGCTTCTCCATTTGCAATGCGTTCCTCTTCTTTTTTCAACGCTAACAAACGCGCCCGCAAAACGGTCAATGCTTGAGCTTTATTCTTATGTTGGGATTTGTCGTCCTGACAAGTGACAACTAAACCGCTCGGCGTGTGCGTAATGCGAATAGCAGATTCTGTTTTGTTGACATGCTGACCCCCATGGCCGCCCGCACGGAACGTATCGATCACCAAATCGCTCGGATCAATGACTAAATCCACTTCTTCTGCTTCGGGCAACACAGCAACGGTAGCGGTAGACGTATGAATCCGTCCTGCCTTTTCTGTTTCCGGAACGCGCTGAACGCGATGGACACCACTTTCATATTTCAGTGTGCGAAACGCATACGGACCTGTCACGGTCATAATCGCTTCTTTCACTCCACCCACATCCGTCCGTGTGGTGCTGATGGCTTCCATTTTGAGCTTGTGGGTTTCGCAGAATCGCGCGTACATCCGGAGCAATTCGGCCGCAAACAACGATGCTTCATCTCCACCCGCACCACCGCGGATTTCAATCAAGGCATTTCTTAGATCATTCGTATCAGGTGGTAAGAGGGCTTCGGTCAACGTTGCTTCTAAAACGGCGCGCTCGTTGGCCAATTGCACCATTTCTTGTTCCGCCATTGTCTTCAGTTCGCCGGTCTCAGAAGCGGCCATTTGTTCCGCTTCTGCTGCGTGCTGCAACACGGCGCGGTATCGCGTAATGTGTTCCACAATCCGAGAAAGTTCAGCGTGACGCACAGACAAGGTGCGTAACCATGAAGGATTCAACGCTACATCCGGCGCTGCTACCGCGTCGGTGAGGGAACGGTATTCTTCTTCGAGAGCAGCAAGGCGATCAAGCATGGGAAGATGGTAGCATGGCGAACCCTTCAGAATGACAGGGGTAAACGAAAGGACCGCCGGCTGGCGGTCCTTTTAAGAAACGAAACTACGCGGCAACCGGAGCGTCTGTTGGGGCAGCTTCGTCTGTCTTCGTTTTCTTGGT
>CAYJMK010000095.1:0-3477 GCA_964371425.1 uncultured Candidatus Saccharibacteria bacterium | reverse complement strand
GTACGTGAGGAACTCTATGCGCTGCGTCGCCGCGAAGAGTTGCTCGATGCAGATTCGGAAGATGTTAGCCGCCAGCTCGTTCATGAAAAGCCAGAAGATGAGCGACAGCGGATCCTTGCCGACATTCAAGAGCGGAAAGATAAGTAGTCTTAGGCCTTGCAATCGATTCGACACATCTTTTTATGACCGCCCGCGACATCCGCGCTAAATATCTCGAATTCTTCAAGCAGAAGAATCACGCGATTATCCCTTCTGCTTCGCTTGTGCCGGAACATGACCCGTCCGTGCTCTTTACGACGGCTGGAATGCATCCGCTTGTGCCGTATTTGATGGGTCTCCCACATCCGCTCGGCAAGCGTCTCGTGAACGTACAGAAGTGTGTGCGCACGCAAGACATTGAAGAAGTGGGCGACGCGACCCATGACACCTTTTTCGAAATGCTTGGGAACTGGTCGTTGGGGGACTACTTCAAAGAAGACTCGATTCGGTATTCGTTTACGTTCCTGACCGATCCAGCTTGGCTCGGGATTTCAAAAGAGAAACTGGCTGTTTCTGTCTTCGAAGGAGACCAAGATGCTCCGCGCGACGAAGAATCTGCGCGCGTTTGGGAAGAGCTGGGGATTACAAAAGATCGCATTTTCTATCTTCCAAAGAGTGACAATTGGTGGGGTCCTCCTGGTAAAACGGGTCCCTGCGGCCCTGATACAGAAATTTTTTACGACACAGGCGAGGGGCCACTCGAAAACGATGGGCCTGGCACGGAAAGTCGGCGTTTTGTGGAGATTTGGAACAACGTCTTCATGCAGTATGAGAAGACGGCAGATGGCACGTTCCGTCCGCTCACGCAGAAGAATGTCGACACGGGCATGGGCTTGGAGCGCGTCGCAATGGTTTTGCAGGGCGCGTCGTCTATTTTCGAAACGGATCTTTTTAAGCCAGCGTTTGAGCGTCTTCGCGAATTGTCTCTCAATTGGGATGAGCACGCGGCGCGGATTGTCTGTGATCACTTGCGTACCGCTGTTTTCCTGATGGCGGATGGAGTGCGACCTAGCAATGTAGAGCGTGGGTATGTTCTGCGTCGTTTGATTCGGCGTGCGGTTCGGTATGCGGCTTTGTTAGAAATTCCTCAAGACGAAGATATTGCGGCGACCATCGCGGATGCGTTCTTTGTTGTGTACGACGGGGTTTATCCAGAGTTGGCGGCGAACAAAGAAACGATTCTCGACGAACTTCGGAAAGAGCGTGCAAAATTTGAACGAACCCTTGGAAACGGGTTGCGTCATTTGCGGAAAGAAGTTGAACGGATTCGGTCTGCATCGGCGACGTCCGGGGATCAGCTCATTGCGGGTGGATCTCCTCTCCGCATTCCAGGTGATCTCGCGTTTGATCTCTACCAGATCTACGGTTTTCCTCTTGAAATGACGATCGAAGAAGTGGAAAAGCTTGGGTTCCACGTCGAATCCGAAGCCTTTCATACACGTTTGAAAGGGCACCAAGACACGTCGCGTGCGGGGGCTCAGCAGCGCTTTGAAGGAGGTCTTTCTGAAGACACGCCAGAAACACGGATGGGCCATACGGCGACACACCTTCTACACAAAACGCTTCGTGATGTGCTTGGAGAACATGTCCTACAGAAGGGGAGCAATATCACGACAGATCGTGTCCGATTCGACTTCTCACATCCGACGAAAATGACGGATGAAGAGAAAAACGAAGTCGAGCGCCGCATGAACGATGTGATTGCGCGTGACCTGCCTGTGAGCTGGAAGATTGTCTCCTTAGACGAAGCCAAGAAAATGGGCGCGCTCGGTCTGTTCGAACACAAGTACGGTGACAAGGTGAAGGTCTACTCCGTTGGCGACTACTCCGTGGAAGTGTGTGGCGGGCCTCATGTGGAGCACACGGGTGAAATCGGTTCATTCCGCATCGTTAAAGAAGAAGCCTCTTCTGCGGGGATTCGGCGGATTAAGGCGTTTGTGGGGAAACAGGGTTCGTAGTCTTCGAGCTTACGTCTTCGAACTTGACAGTAATATAACTTCAGTATACTTTAATTTTCGTATGAATTTTCTGTTCACCAATAAGCGCCAGTACGTCTGTGCGGGGATTGCCTCCGAACAGGTTTCTGTTGTTTTGGCCTTGCCGGCGAACACGCCTTCTTTCCACTAATTTCTCAGGGAAGACGTTTTCTCCGCCCAGGCTAAAAGCCTGGGCGGTTTGTTCTTTCCACGAAACAGGAGGTCAAGATGGATCTTCGTGAGATGACGGCAGCTGCGGACGGATGGTTCCGTCCGGAAGCTGGGTTCTTCGGGCCGGAGTATCTTCTGCTCTATCACGAGCGCGGTATCTTCGAGCACACGGACGAAGAAGTCGCGTTTCTGACCGAGCTGCTTCAGGCTCGCGGGTGTGCTGATGGTGCGGTGTTGGACATGTGTTGTGGTCATGGTCGCCATACGGTTCCGCTCGCACAGCGCGGGTTTCAGATGTCCGGATTCGATCTGAATCCATTCTTTCTGGAGCGAGCGCGTGAAGCTGCGGAAGCGGTTGGCGTTCAGGTCGCCTGGTCGGAAGGGGACATTCGGACGCTGCCCTTTTCCGACGCCACCTTCGCGGCAGTGACGAATCTGTTCACCGCATTTGGCTACTTCGCGGACGATGCAGATCATCAAGCTGTTTTCGGTCAGGTCGCACGCGTGCTGCGTCCAGGTGGGACGTTCGTCATCGAACTGCTGGCTCGTACGTGGCTCATGCGCAACTTCAAGTCGACGGCGATTGATCGGTTGCCAGGCGGCACGATCATCATCTGTGAGCGCACGTTCGACTTTACGACATCTGCGTCGGTTGAGCTTCGCACGACCGTGCATCCAGACGGAAAGCGTACGGAAAAGGTCGATCGTCTTCGCATCTTCGACCTTCACGAGCTTGTCGCCATGGGGCATCGTGTTGGTCTGCAGTTCGTCGAAGCGCGCGATGGCTACTCGAATCGTTCCTACGGTCTGGAGAGCGATCGCCGGCTCCTCGCCGTGTTCGAGCGAGTCTAAAGGTACGCGCCGTGAAGATTCTTCTTCGCGGCGTTTTTTTGTGGATGAATCTCCGCGCCCACACACAAACGTGCTAGGATGGGCTATTCTCGCGAGCCCTAACGAATCCCGTGGCGCTTTTCTCACGCGTTTTCAAATCAAAGGCCGCTGCCAAGCACCCGCCTGCGCTCCTTGCTCTCGATATCGGGACCGAGGTTGTGAAGGCGCTCGTTTTTGAGCGTTCGGAAGATGGCGAAACCGCCGATGTGATTGGCGTTGGTCGTGCACAACAGCCGTTGGGCGCGATGCATGCGGGCGCCGTTGGCGACATCAGTGAAGTCGTTCGGGTGTGTGAACGCGCGATTTTTGAAGCAACGGAGCGTGCTGGCGTCAGGCCTGAGCGCGCTGTCTTAGGTATTGCTGGTGAACTGGTTAAGGGTGCAACAACCACGGTTCACTA
>CAYJMK010000094.1:890-3496 GCA_964371425.1 uncultured Candidatus Saccharibacteria bacterium | reverse complement strand
ACATTACATCCCTAGTCCAATCTCTCGAAGACGGGCATCTACATGTTCGTCGAACAAGCGTTCGACTACGTGCGCTATCTCTATCCATCTGCTCGTGGGGAACTCGAAATTACGGATCTCAACAATATGTACATCCGCAACGGCCAAATGTCCTACGAAGTGATGCAGGGCGATTGGATCGATGCTGGGACATCTCACGACGAACTCCTCCGAGCCAACGTGTTAGTGGCCAAACTCGTCCAAGAAGGCCGCTTGCCGAAACTCTGGGACCGAGCAAAAGAAATCCGGGCTGTCACGCCTGAGCGCGTGCCCGCCTAGCAGGCTATGCAAAAACGCCTCGCCGTTCTTGCTGCATCTGTCGGCATCCTTCTTCCGGCGATGGCGTTCGGTGCTTCGTACGATCCTAACAACATCCTGACCGTCCAGTCCTACACGGACAAAGACGCATTTGGAGAAAATGACATTCAGCGTTTCTTAGAGGCGAAAGGCTCAGGGTTAGCTGCTCTCACGGTGAAAGTAGGCGAAGTCGTCAAAAAGGTTTCAACCCTCTTTTTCGAGGCGGCACAGACCTATCAGATTTCGCCAAAACTCTTGCTCGCCACAGCTCAAAAAGAACAAAGCGCCGTTTCAGATGGCTCGCTCACACAATACCAACAGGATGCGCTCATGGGATACGGAATCTATCCGGGCTCAGATGCGTCACCATACAAAGGAGCGGACAAACAAATAGATGCGGCCGCCTGGCAGTTTCGTCGCTATCTCGACAAGCCAGAGAATTTTTTGTTCAAAGCAGGTCAAACACGTGTGACAGGAGATGGATACACGGTCACACCCGAGAATCAGTCGACAGCGGGACTCTATAACTACACGCCGCACGCGGGGGCGCCGGCTGGTTCCACAGAAAACGACAGGGGAGCAGGTGGGAATTTTCTCTTCTGGAAAACGTGGCAGAACTGGTTTGCAGTCTATCACCCAAACGGCACCTTGGTTCGCAAAGAGGGAGAACCAGGTGTCTACCAGTTGGTCGGCGGAAAGAAACGGGGATTTTGGTCTCGTCGTGCGTTCACAGAGCGTTTTAAAGATCAGCAGGTGGTTGTGATTTCCGGAGACGAACTCAATAGTTATGGCGAGCTCTCTCCAATGACGTATCCAGATGGCACACTTCTGCTTGCACCAAACGGAGCGGTCTTTGTCATCGAACATGGGAAACGTCGTGGTATTACTTCGCGCGCTCTGTTTGAAGGACTGGGGTACAACTTTTCACAAGCGATTCCGGCGACACAACAAGAACTGAAGATACACCCAGAAGGAACCTTGTATTTAGAAAAAATACAACGTCACCCAGATGGTGCCTTGCTGAAAGAACCAGGTGCTGCTGGCGTATTTCTGATGGATCATGGGACCCGTCGGCCGATTCGTTTTCGAGAAGTTCTAGAATCGAGATTCCAGTGGAAAGATGTAATCACCGTTTCGAAAGAACGCCTCCGGGCCTATCCTGTTGGTTTAGACGTGGGATTCCGAGACGGATCGCTTGTGAAGGATAAAAAGAATGGTGTTGTGTATGCGATTGAAGATGGGAAGCGACGAAAATTCGCTTCCAATGACGTATTAATTCGTCTCGGTTACAATGCAGCAAATGTGATCAGTGCGCCGCACGAAGCAATTCTTTTGCATCCGCGTGGAGCAAATCTTGATGTTTTCTAAGACGACTATGCGTGTTCTCGTTACGGGTGGGGCTGGGTTTATCGGTTCTCATATTGCTGATCTTCTACTCGCAGAGGGACATGAAGTTGTTGTCCTTGATAATTTCAGTCGTGGTTCGCGTTTGAATGTGCCGTCGGGCGCGCTCCTCGTTCAAGGCGATATCCGTGACGCACACGTCCTTGCAGATCTTGCACGTGATTTCCACCCGGAAGCCATTTGCCATCAGGCGGCGCAGATTGCTGTTAGCGACTCCGTCCGTGGGCCTGCAGAAGATGCAGATATTAATATTGTCGGTACGGTGAATCTCTTAGATCTAGCGGTGCGGTCGGGGATCCGGAAATTCGTCTTCGCTTCGAGTGGAGGTGTGATCTATGGCGACCCAGAACAGCTGCCGGTTCCAGAAACAGCACCCGTAGATCCTCGGTCGCCATACGGAATTTCGAAAGCATGTGGCGAAATGTACGTGCGTACCTTCGGACGCATCCACGGACTGTCGACGGTCATTCTGCGGTACGCAAATGTGTATGGGGAACGTCAGAGTACCGTGGGGGAAGGCGCAGTCATCGCTATCTTCTGTGACGATCTCCTGCAGAACCGTATCCCAATGATCCATGGTGATGGTCTCCAGACCCGCGATTTTGTTCATGTGTCGGACGTGGCGCGCGCAAACGCGGTCGCGCTGGGGGAGAGTGCTCCTAACGGCGTTTACAACATCGGGACAGGCGTTCAGACATCGATTCGAGATGTGTACGCTTTAGTCTGCCAAGCTGCGGGTACGAAGATAGAGCCTTCCAAAACATCGGCTCGACCAGGAGATGTTCGTTTTATTGCGGTTGACATTGCCTTAGCTGAGAAACAGTTTGGGTGGAAGCCAACGATGAATCTCTCAGAGGGTATGACGA
>CAYJMK010000094.1:0-880 GCA_964371425.1 uncultured Candidatus Saccharibacteria bacterium | reverse complement strand
TTCGAGAATTGGTCGCGGAGCTTAATCCTGTTCTGCGGGGCTGGGCCGAATACTTCCGAACGGGAAACAGTCGTCGGAAGTTCCAACAGGCCGACAAGGTCTTGTGGGAGAGGTTGGCGCTCTACGAGGCCAAGCGGCGCTTTCGCAATGGGCCCGATTATTACTGGGGTCTGCAACGGTGGACCTACGAGTGGTTTAAGAACCAAATCGATCAAGAAGCTGCTCGAATATCTCGACGATAAAGGGGTGGACGACGACCAAAGGCGAAGGCGATCCCTCCTTCGGCGAGCGTCGTCTGCGGGCGAGAAAAAGGAGGGATCGCTTTCGCCTTCTTGGTTAATGGCTTGACCCCGGAGGCCTCCCTCCGTAGCATAAGGGCGCGCTCACCTTCTTTTTTTCTATGTCTGAACGGCATATCTTTACGTCTGAGTCAGTCACGGAAGGACACCCGGATAAGGTCGCGGACCAGATTAGCGACGCGATCTTAGATGCGATTCTCGAACAGGATCCGAATGGCCGGGTCGCCTGTGAAACGTTGGTCACAACCGGACTTGTGATTGTCGCGGGGGAAATCACAACCACTGCCTACGTTGATATTCCAGGGATTGCTCGCAAGACCATTAAAGAGATTGGCTACACCGACCCCGCCTACCGCTTTGACGACAAGTCATGCGGGATTGTGACGTCTGTTGACGAACAGTCGCCTGATATTGCTCAGGGTGTCGACGAGGGCAAAGGTGTTGACAAAGAACAGGGTGCGGGAGACCAGGGTCTGATGTTCGGTTACGCCTGCGCAGAAACACCAGAATTGATGCCGCTCCCCATCATGCTTTCCCACCGATTAGCGGAACGTCTCTCGAAAGTTCGTAAGAACAAGACG